>DAOVZS010000091.1 GCA_030635005.1 Thiomargarita sp.
GGAACGTATCTTAGCAACACTTGAAGGAGCGGAAATGCTGTTTATCACCGCTGGAATGGGCGGGGGGACAGGCACAGGGGCTGCACCTGTCATCGCACAAATTGCGAAAGAACTTGAAATATTGACCGTAGGTGTGATCACGCGTCCTTTTCCATTTGAAGGCATACAACGTGCCAGTATTGCAGATGCAGGTATTAAAGAATTAATGCAACATGTTGATGCGCTAATTATTATTCCTAATGAAAAATTACTCAATACTTTAGATCAAAATATCTCTATTTTAGATGCATTTAAAGCTGCAAATGATATTTTACATAATGCTGTCAAGGGCATTATAGAAATCATCACATTCACAGGCTTAATTAACCTAGATCTATCAGATGTTCGTACAATTATGCAACATCATGGACTCGCCATGATGGGCACTGGGTATGGCAAAGGAGAAGGGTGTGCCCGTCAAGCCTGTCTCTCTGCGATTTCTACCCCCTTATTAGAAGACAGTGATTTATCAAGTGCACGTGGCATTTTAGCCAATATTATTGCAGGCAAGCATGTCAATATACATGAATTTAATGAGATGGGTAATGCACTGAAAGAATTTACCTCAAGCAAAGCGACTATTATCATTGGCACAGGCTTAGATCCTGATATGGAAGAAGGCATGCGTGTCACCATACTGGCCACAGGCTTAGACTCAACACATTCACACGCTGCACCTGCCACACCAATTCCCGTTCAAAATGTGCCCATTTCCAATAGACAATCTCCCCCACACACGACGCAATATCTTAATGTTGCTAATTTTTTGAATCGTTAAAGGAGTCAACATACATGATGACACAACGCACCTTAAAAAATAAAGTGAGTGCGACAGGTATTGGATTACATAGCGGTGAAAAAGTGCGTTTAACCTTAAAACCAGCCCCTATTAATACAGGTATTATTTTTAAACGCGTAGATTTAACAGTACCCGTCGACATTGTAGCCCACGCTAGAAATGTAGGAGACACACGATTATCAACCACCTTAGTCAATGGCTCTGTCAAAATATCAACTGTTGAACATTTGTTAGCAGCACTGGCAGGTTTGGGAATAGATAATGCGTATATTGAAGTTGATGCGTCTGAAATCCCTATTATGGATGGCAGTGCAGGTCCTTTTATCTATTTAATACAATCAGCAGGCATCGAAAAACAACAAGCACCTAAAACATACATTCGTATTATACAAGCTGTACAAGTAAAAATAGATAATAAATGGGCACGTTTTGATCCCTTTAATGGTTTCAAAATCAATTTAAGAATAGATTTTGATCATCCAGTGCTCAAACGTAATTGTCAGCATATTGATATTGATTTTTCTCAAACTACTTTCGTTAAAGAAGTCAGTAGGGCACGTACTTTTGGATTCAAACACGAATTTGAATTTTTACGGGCTAATAATTTAGCCTTAGGCGGAGGACTTCACAATGCGATTGTGATAGATGACTATCATATTTTGAACAAAGGGGGATTACGTTATGAAGATGAGTTCGTGAGACATAAAGTGCTAGATGCAGTGGGAGATTTATTTTTAATAGGAAGTGGTATTATTGGTGCATTTAGTGGCTATCAGTCTGGCCATGAACTTAATAATAAATTATTGCATGCTTTATTAGATAATCAGGCTGCTTGGGAAAAAATCTCTAGTGATGAACGCATCACTGCCCCATCACTGCGCTATCTTCAAACGATTACCGTTTCTTAAAGATTTCACACTCTTTTAAAAATAAATATACGCAATAAAATCAATGTGTTATAGCATATTCTTAAAGTATTACTTTAAAAATCAAAAATAAACTTGCACTTTTATTCATTTTCTATTATATTATGACTACCATAAATATAAATTAGATATGACCTGTTATAGGACGTACTTTGATTTCTATATGTTCAATAGTGGGAGAGACTCTATTTTGTCGCAATTGTGACACAAGTTCAGGAGTCATAAAACGTAGTCGATTAGCCCAAAGTGGCGAATCGCTATAGATGATCAAAATATTATTGCGAAAATTAGCAACATGGCAATGTTGATTTAATGGCACAGGCAAGCTGGCTTTAACAATTTTATTCAGTTGTTTTAACATATCACAGTGATGTAATAAATGACTTAAAAAGCCAGTGGGATTTATCATTAACTGATTTATAGATTTCATAAAAAATAAATAAGCAAGAGAATAATTATGACTCTGATCCGTATACCACTTATATTGATTTTGATATTCCTGGTCACACCGCATGTAGCGTATTCTCAAACAGGTCAAAAGCAGGGAACTGTACAAGTCGCAAGATTAGATAGTTTAGATAAACAATTGATCACGCGTTCTCAAAAATCAGATTTTAGTTTGTCTTGGGAACATATTATTGTTGTTCCAAAACCGAAACAGTCTTTCAAAAAACGTGTCAATAAAAAGCTCAAGATGACATTTGTTTCCAAAAATTTATTACAAAAATATCGTTCTCGTAAAGGCGCTTTACCTAAAGGTTGGCCTGTCAGACAAGGACGTGTGTCATCACTTTTTGGAAAACGTTGGAAACGTATGCATAAGGGTATTGATATTGCTGCAAAAACGGGAACATCAGTATTTTCGGTAGAAGATGGCGTGGTGATACGTTCTAAATATGTAGGAGCATATGGTTTACTTGTTGAGATTCGACACAGTAAAACATATACAACACGATATGGTCATAACAGTAAACTCCTTGTTAAAGTAGGACAAAAAGTGAAAAGAGGGCAAAAAATTGCGCGCGTGGGTTCAACAGGACGTTCTACGGGACCCCATGTACATTTTGAAATACGACAAAATAATGTCCCGATTAATCCGATTAAATATTTGGGAACAATGGACAAATTTCGTTTATCAAACAATGTCAAATTGTCCAAATATGTGAAATTAACCAAAAAATGATCTCTGTTCCATAAATTTCTATTGCCAAATTCAGGTATTTTACGCCTGAAATGTTGCTATCTGTAAGCCAAAAAACCAAGTTTTTAAGAGAAACTTGGTTTTTTGCGTTTTAAACCCCTTCATTATTATATAATACTTATTAACTCTTAATATTAAACCAACTGATAACTGATAACGCAAATCATGTTCCGTAATATTTTTACTAAAATGTTTGGTAGTCGTAATGAACGCCTCCTTAAACGTTTATATAAAGTTGTTGATCAAATTAATGCCTTAGAATCTACATTCACCGTACTCACAGATGTTGAATTAAAATCTAAAACAGCAGAATTTCGACAACGCTTAGAAAAAGGTGCTTCTTTAGACGATTTATTACCCGAAGCCTTTGCGACTGTTCGTGAAGCCAGTCAACGTACGCTTAAAATGCGCCATTTTGATGTCCAACTGATTGGCGCAATGATATTACATCATGGCAAAATTTCTGAAATGCGTACGGGTGAAGGAAAAACGTTAATGGCTACCTTAGCTGCTTATTTAAATGCATTAAGTAGTAAAGGGGTTCATATCATCACCGTTAATGACTATCTTGCAAGTCGTGATGCTGAATGGATGGGGCAAATTTATAAGTTCTTAGGTTTGACAGTAGGTATCAGTATACCTGATATGTCACCAGATGAAAAACGGGCTGCCTATGCGGCTGATATCACCTATGGTACCAATAATGAATTTGGGTTTGATTATTTACGTGATAATATGGCTTTTAGTATCGCGGATAAGGTACAACGGGAACTCAATTTTGCCATTATTGATGAAGTCGATTCCATTTTAATTGATGAAGCACGGACTCCTTTGATTATTTCAGGGGCTGTGGATGATAATTCTGACTTGTATCAGCGTATCAATATTATTATTCCCCCTTTAAAACCACAAGAACGTGAAACAGAAAAAGATGAAGATGATGAAGTACCCGGTGATTATTATGTGGATGAAAAACATAAGCAAGTCACTTTAAGTGATGAAGGTCATCAACATGTTGAAGATTCTTTAATCAAAGAAGGCATCTTGAAACCAGGAGAAAGCCTGTATAATGCGACTAATATTAGTATTATGCATCATGTACATGCGGCTTTACGTGCACATACATTATTTCAACGTGATGATGCTTATATTGTGCAAGACAATCAAATTATCATTATTGATGAATTTACAGGCAGAAAGATGCAAGGGCGTCGTTGGTCCGAAGGACTGCATCAAGCGATTGAAGCCAAAGAACATGTTAAAATTCAAAACGAAACCCAAACACTCGCCTCTATTACCTTTCAAAATCTGTTTCGTTTATACAATAAATTATCAGGAATGACAGGGACAGCTGATACAGAAGCCTTTGAATTTCAACAAATTTATGCGTTAGAAGTGTCTGTGATTCCCACAAATCAAGACATGATTCGCAAGGATAAAGGGGATTTAGTTTATCTGACAAAAAGAGAAAAACAAGAAGCCATTGTGATAGACATTCAAGAATGTCAAAAGACAGGACAACCCGTTTTAGTGGGCACTACCTCTATTGAAAATTCTGAAGAGCTGTCAGCACTCCTAGAAAAAGAACAGATTAAACATCAAGTCTTAAACGCACGATTTCATGAACAAGAAGCACAAATTATTGCAGAAGCGGGCAGTCCTGGTACAGTCACCATTGCCACTAATATGGCAGGGCGTGGGACAGATATTGTATTAGGCGGTAATGTCGATAAAGAAATTCATGATTTGGGTAAAAAGCCTAATTCCAGTGTGGTCGAAAAACTCCAGACAGAATGGAAACTACGTCATGCTGCGGTATTAAAAAGTGGGGGCTTACATATTATTGGGACAGAGCGTCATGAATCCCGTCGTATTGATAATCAGTTACGGGGACGTTCGGGACGACAAGGTGATCCCGGTTCTAGTCGCTTTTATTTATCTTTACAAGACAATTTGATGCGTATTTTTGCCTCAGAACGTGTTTCAAAGTTAATGCAAAAACTGGGTATGGAAGAAGGAGAAGCCATTGAACATCCTTGGGTAAGTAAAGCGATTGAAAATGCACAACGCAAAGTTGAAGGACATAACTTTGATATGCGTAAACAATTGCTTGAATATGATGACATTGCCAATGATCAACGTAAAATTATTTACGAACAACGTCGAGAATTAATGGCAGCGGATACGATTGAAGATACGATGACAGCTATTCGTCATGACGTACTTGCCGATGTCATTGATACATGTATCCCACCCAAAAGTTTAGAAGAATTATGGGATGTGCCCGCACTTGAAGCTTCTATTGAACAAAATTTTGCACTCAAGTTACCCATTTCTACATGGTTAAAAGAAGATGACAATTTACATGAAGAGACGTTACGCCAGAAAATAGAAGACAGCATTCTCAGCAATTATCACGACAAGGAAAATATTGTCGGTGCAAAGATTGTACGCCATTTTGAAAAAACTGTCATGTTACAAGTTCTTGATAGTCATTGGAAAGAACATCTTGCAGCTATGGATTATTTACGTCAAGGGATTCATTTACGCAGTTTTGCCCAGCAAAATCCTAAACATGAATATAAACGTGAAGCCTTTGAAATGTTTAGTAAATTGCTTGACAAAATCAAGCGAGAAGTGGTGAACATCATTTCTAAAGTACAAGTACGTACTCAAGAAGAAGTTGAGGCTGTGGAAGCACAACGTCGTCAAACCAGTCAAATGCAATTTCGACATGCCCATGTTGAAGGATTAGCCAATGAAGTCGTGCCAGAAGCCAATAAACCTGATGACGTTCCGCCCCCCCAACAACCTTTTATACGTAAAGAACGTAAAGTAGGACGTAACAAACCGTGTCCTTGCGGTTCAGGTAAAAAGTATAAACAATGTCATGGTAAAATCACTTAAAATGAATTGATGAAAAAAAACTGGCTGAGTGTGTCTTAGCCAGTACTTTTCAAAAAAAATTTGACATTGCTAAAAGGATGTTATAGGATATATTTATCCTTTTTTGTAAAAGGGCGATTAGCTCAGGGGTAGAGCACTGCCTTCACACGGCAGGAGTCACTGGTTCAAATCCAGTATCGCCCACCAATCACTTATTGATCCAATAATACCTTCAATGCTGCTTCATCAATGATTTTGATACCTAATTTCTGCGCTTTATCCAATTTACTGCCTGCTTTCTCACCTGCTACCACACAATACGTTTTTTTAGACACGCTACCACTGACTTTAGCCCCTAAAGCGTGCAATTGCGCTTTTGCGTGATCACGTGTCATCTCTTGTAATGTACCTGTTAATACAAAAGTGTGTCCTGCTAAAGAAGGCTTTGTAGTCACGGGTGTGGCGACTTCCCAATGAATCCCCTCATCTTGCAAAGTCTGAATAATGTCACGATTATGAGATTGTTGAAAAAAAGCAACGATCGATTGTGCAGCAACAGGACCAATATCAGGAAGATCTTGTAATGCCTCATTTGTTGCCAACATCAACGTATCAAGCTTAGAAAAATTTTCTGACAAAATACGTGCGGTGGATTCACCTACATCACGGATACCCAGTGCATACAAAAAACGCGCAAAGGTAGTCTTTTTGCTGTCTTCTAAAGCCTTCATCAATTTTTCAGAAGATTTTTTGCCCATACGTTCCAAGCTTGCCCATTGTTCTGCCCTCAACTGATAGATATCAGCAATATTTTCAACTAAACTTTTATCTACCAATTGTGCTATCAATTTATCACCCAATCCATCAATATCCATAGCACGTCGTGCGGCAAAATGTTTTAAAGCTTCTTTGCGTTGTGCGGGGCAAAATAAACCACCCGTGCACCGCGTCACCGCTTCTCCTGTTACGCGCATGACGTCTGAACCACAAATAGGGCATTTATCAGGTAATATAAAAGCTGATGTTCTTTTTTTCCGTTTATCAGGTATCATACGCACCACTTCTGGAATCACATCCCCCGCCCGACGTACGATCACCGTATCTCCCACACGCACATCTTTACGATTAATCTCATCTTGATTATGCAAAGTTGCATTGGTAATAGTGACACCGCCGACTGTCACGGGTGCAAGACGGGCGACAGGCGTTAAAGCCCCCATACGTCCCACTTGCACATCAATCGCTAATAATTTTGTAGACACTTCTTGCGCAGGAAATTTATAAGCAATTGCCCAACGGGGAGCACGTGAGACAAATCCTAATATCTCTTGTTGTGCAATCGCGTTTATTTTATAGACTACGCCATCAATATCAAACGGGAGGGTATTACGTCGGGCTAATATGTCTTGATAATAGTCAAAAAGTGCTTGTGTTCCTTTCAATACTTGTGTTTCAGGTGCAATGGGCAATCCCCATTTGTGTAATTGTTGTAAAATCTTACTGTGTGTTTTTGGCAAATCCTGCCCTTCACCCACTGCATAAGTGAAAAAAGATAAGGGACGTTTTGCTGTTTTACGGGAATCTAATTGACGTAAGCTACCTGCCGCCCCACTACGCGGATTGGTCAACATTTTATGCCCATTAGCGGCACATTTTTTGTTATATTTTTCAAAATCAGCGGTCAATATCACGACTTCACCCCGTACTTCTAAGAGTTTAGGGTAATCCTTCCCGCGTAAACGTAGCGGTACATTTTTAATTGTTTTAGCATTATGAGTCACCTCTTCACCACTTGTACCATCGCCGCGCGTGCCTGCTTTGACCAATATTCCATTTTCATAACGCAAACTCATGGCCAATCCATCTAATTTCAGCTCTACAGAATATTCAATATTATCGACTTTTAAATGTTCTTGTGCCCGTTTATCAAAATCAAGAACTTCTTGATTTTCAAAAGCATTGCCTAAAGACAGCATCGGCTTGTTATAAATCACTTTAGCAAAGGTACTGACAGGGGAGGCACCGATACGTTGTGTAGGAGAATCAGGTGTGATCAGTTTAGGGTATTTTGTTTCCAGTGCTTGCAAATCACGCATTAACTGATCATATTCACTATCTGGAATACGGGGATCATCAAGAACATGATAATAGTGATTATGTTCATTGAGGGTATCACGTAATTGTGCAGCTTTTTTTTGACTCATGACAGTTCTCCGTTCACTTGTTTACTTTTTCAGAGTCTTCAAATATTCTTCGATATCTTTTGCTGACATACCTTGTAATCTATCACCCGCTGACATACCTTGTAATCTATCACCCGCTGACAGGCCGTGTAATCTGTCACCCGCTGACATACCGTGTAATCTGTCACCTGTTGAAAACGGCGTAACCACATCA
>DAOVZS010000179.1 GCA_030635005.1 Thiomargarita sp.
AGATGCCCCGTCACAAACACACAAGATTGCGCATGTTCACGATGTGTCAATGGAATACCTGCATACGCTGATGTTGCAATTGCAGCCGTAATACCTGGAACCACTTGAAAAGGAATGCCTTCATCCATCAACGTTTCAATTTCTTCACCGCCTCTACCAAATAAAAAGGGATCACCGCCTTTGAGACGTAATACCCGTTTACCTTGTTTTGCTAAATCTCGTAATAAGATGTTAATTTCTTCTTGAGGCACGACATGATTAGTAGGGGCTTTACCCACATAAATACGTTCTGCTTCAAGCCTGACTAATGCTAAGACTTCTTTTGAGACCAAACGATCGTATAAAACAACATCAGCTTGTTGCATTAACCGTAACGCTCGGAAAGTTAATAAATCAGGATCACCCGGTCCTCCTCCAACCAAGTAGACTTCTCCAACATGTTGTTTAGATAAGGATTTGTCCTCAATCAAGGCATTTAACGCCTTAGTGGCATTTTGTGTATGTCCTGCCAATAACATTTCAGCAATGTTACCTTGTAACACAGTTTCCCAAAATCTACGACGTTCAGTAAATGAAAAACGTTGCTTGACTTTATCCCTGAAACTCGCCACAAAATCAGCTAATTTCCCATAAGTAGCGGGTATCATGGTTTCTAAATGAACACGTAACAAACGTGCTAATACGGGTGATGCGCCGCCTGTGGAGACGGCTATCTGTACAGGAGATCTATCAATAATAGAAGGCATGATAAAACTACATAATTGGGGTTGATCGACGACATTGACGGGGGTATTTTGTGCTTGTGCTAACCTAGAGACGTGTTCATTGACGTCCTTGTGATTAGTGGCTGCAATCACGACACGTTGCTGCAATAAATCTGGGGGCATAAAGACGCGTGCATGATGTGTAATACGGCCTTCTGTCGTCCATTTTGTTAATTGTGGATTCAATGTAGGGGCAACGACGGTGACTTTAGCATGTGCACGTAATAATATTTCAATTTTACGGGTTGCCGTCGTGCCGCCCCCTACAACTAAACAAGATTGATCGCGAATATTTAAAAAAATGGGTAGAAAATTCATATCATTAAAGATTGGTTGCCTGTAACTTTACATTTTTAAACATGTAAAGTATAATGAAAAAGTTTTATTTTACACTGATATCTATTTATTAGGAGATTTTTTAAGATGCCTGATTTTGCCAAAGAGCTTGACGCTTCTGGTTTAAACTGTCCACTCCCTATTTTACGTGCCAAAAAAACGCTTAATGGGATGGAAAGTGGTCAAATTCTGCGTATTATTGCAACTGATCCGGGTTCTGTGAAAGATTTTGATGCTTTTGCAAACCAAACGGGCAACGAATTACTTGAATCGACAGAAGAAGGTGGCAAATACGTCTTTTTCATCAAGAGAAAATAATCCACTCAAGAGGATATCATGATGTCTGATGAAAAAAAACTGGCTATTATTGCCACGAAAGGAAGTCTAGATTGGGGTTATCCTCCTTTTATTCTTGCATCAACTGCGGCAGCATTGGGTTATGAGACGCAAATATTTTTCACGTTCTATGGTTTAGCGTTGCTTAAGAAAAAACTCGATTTGCAAGTGACGTCGCTCGGAAATCCAGCGATGCCTATGCCGATGCCTGTGCCTGTTATTATGCAAACCCTACCCGGTATGCAAGCTATGATGACCAGCATGATGAAGAAAAAGATGAAAAGCAAGGGTGTTGCCAGTCTTGAGGAATTGCGAGAATTAAGTATAGAAGCAGAAGTCAAAATGGTGGCGTGTCAAATGACAGTCGACTTATTTGAATTCGATACCAAAGAATTTATTGATGGTATTGAATACGGAGGGGCTGCTACTTTTTTTGAGTTTGCAGGCGAATCCGATATCTGTTTATATATCTAAAGTACTACGTTCTCATCCATTGGGGTAGCTTACTACCCCATCTTCTCGTTATTTTCTGCATTTCTCAATATATAAGGAAAAATCAAACAATGGCAAAAAATTTCCTGACTCCTGCTGAAACTGCCCAAGCTTTTATTGGTGTTGGCAATTATAAAGTCAGTATGCCCATTTCCAAAATCATCATTTCATCTTTTTTAGCAGGGGCATATATTGCCTTTGCTGCCCAATTAATGACGACAGTCACTCATGATATGAGTGGATATTTTGGTGTGGGATTTAGTAGTTTTATTGGGGGAAGTGTCTTTGGTATTGCACTTGTCCTTGTTTTAGTCGCGGGTTCTGATCTGTTTACAGGTAACTGTCTGTTATCTATGGGCTGGTTAAATGGCGATTTAAAAACCAGTCAAGTGCTCAACAATTGGACTCTGGTATATATTGGTAACTTTATTGGTGCGTTATTTCTGCTTTGGATGATGTATACCAGTAATATTTGGGAGGGACATGGAGGGCAAATTGGGGCACAAGCGGTGGCTATCGCCTATAAAAAAACACAACTGACTTTTTGGGAAGCTTTTACACGAGGAATGGGATGTAATTGGCTTGTGTGTTTAGCAGTTGTGATTGTGGCAGCGGGACAAGATACAATGGGAAAAATTGCTGGGGCATGGTTTCCTGTGATGGCGTTTATCGCCAGTGGGTTTGAGCATTGTATTGCAAATATGTTTATTATTCCAGCTGGATTGGTTGCTAAAATGAATCCTGCGATTTCTGAGGTTGTGATGGCTAACCATCCTACTTGGGATCTCAATTCTTTAAATATGTATAGCTTTTTAGTAAATAATCTTGTACCAGTCACGCTTGGGAATATTTTTAGTGGTGCAGTATTGGTGGGGGGGATTTATTGGTATTTATATGTTAAGGATACTAAAGCCGCGGCTTAATGATTAAATCAGAAATCCGATTTATTACAATAATCGGATTTCTTGACACATCAAAAACGATATTGTAATCCTACTGTCAATTGAAAATTCAATTCTTCAGCTGCAATATCAAATTCTGCACCTGTATTTTGTTCTGTCAAGAGTTCATCAAAAGAAAAATAATTCAATTGTCCGCTCACATTGATATCAAGATTCTCTTTCCACTTGTGAGTATACACAGCACCTACCCCAAAATCAATAATGTTGGTTTCAAAATCAAAATCAAATGGGATTTGTGTCTCACCAAAAGAGCCCAAATAATCATGTTCATACGTATTTTCAAAAAATCCTAATGACGTATTCAGTTCAAGTGCATGACGTTCTGATGCAATAGGAAGTTGATATTTGACGCCTACAAATAGTCCTTGAGAAACAATATTAATGTCCCACGTATCATCTGCTCGATCACCTAAGCCCAGTTCAGGATTGAGGGGTAATGTTTCATTAATATCTGTTTCTTGAAATTTATAGCCCATAAATACTGAGATGAGAGAAGGAAATTGATATCCAAACTGTATACTATAATCTGAACGTTCAATATCTGCAGTTTGATTCACGTAAGAATTGACACCGTCATCTAAAAGGAATTGATTATTAGGATCGGTGTCATTTGCAGGCTCTCTGTCATCGTAGTCATTATTGGGATTATCTGATCCAGACCGAGAATCTTGTAGAGACGCATCGACATAAAAACCACGAAATTGGAGTTTTCCTCCAAATTGTACAATAGCCATGGCTTTACTCACATCAAACCATGTTTTTTCCTCTCCATAAGACTTATCCGAAAATTGACTGTTCAAGAATAATAGCCCTGCCTCAACTCTTGGTGTGAATGCAATTTCTTGGGCAATCACAGAAGTATGGCTTATGACAATAGCGCTGACGATTATAAATCGTGTTTTTAAGACAGATAACATTGAAGTTTCCTTTTAAAAAAGAAAAAAACCAGGTTTAAAAAGATAAACTTGGTTTTTTATTGTTATAACTTACCTCTAATTCCTTGTTCCAGTTGATTTAATGATTGACTCTTTTCAGGACATTTACCGCGTACCGTAGTCACAATTTTCGATAAACCTAAGAGATAACCAGAACCAAAGGCATTAGCTGATTGCCCTTTATATTTCGTTTTAATATCAGAAGCTGCATCATCAGCACTGCCATCCATAAGGCCAATAAAAGCATCTACTTGTTGACATTTTTGTCCTAAATTATCCCATGCTGTTAAAGCATTTGCAGTAGCCGTTTTTTCACCTTGTTGAAAAAAAGCATTGTCACCGTCTGTAGGGGGGGATGTATCTTTTTCAGTCTCACAAGCACTGATGAGACTCAACATCATCATCAGCATTAAAAAACGTATTGTCATCATGATTGATACCTAAACTTTAAAAAATAGCGTTTATTTTCTTCATAGCATGAGCACGTAACCAATCAAACCGTCTTTGAGTTCTATTGTTTTCACGACATTTACAACGCATTTTACGTAATTCACTGGATAAACCAGCGATATAACCTGAACCAAAAGCTTGCAGTGAAGCACCTGTGTATTTGTTTCTGAGATCACGAACGACATCTTTAATACTGGCTTGAATCAATGTACTAAAGGATTTTGATTTCGAACACGTTGATTGGGTGTTTTCCCACGCTGTTTTAACTTCTGACTTTGCCAAATCTTTACCCATACTATAGAAAGAACGGCTTGTGTCTGACAAATTTTCTAACAAGCGTCGTTCACTTTGAGTCACTTGTTTTTCAAGCTGCGTCACCCGACAGGATGCTATTTTATAGGCTGTTTTATAGTTAGGACAATGGCGTTGCACTTTTTTCAA
>DAOVZS010000253.1 GCA_030635005.1 Thiomargarita sp.
TATGACGGGAAGTATGGGGCCTTATATCAAAGGGACTCGGGATGCGATTGCAAAAGTGGCTACCATGATTTCTCAAATTAATATGGATGCTCAAGTGCGTTATGGGTTAATCGGATATCGTGATGATATTAAAAAGATACCCGCACTCGCATTTACAAGCAAAAATTTTACAGAACACTTAATTGATCATAAAGAATTTCAAAAAGTGATTGCTACTGCCAAAGCAGCTGATATTGGGAGTGCAGATTATCAAGAAGAAGTGTTTGCCGGCATAAAAGAAGCGCTGTATTCTACGTGGAATAAGAACACAATAAGATTTATTATATTGATTGGGGATGCCAGTTCTCATCAAGTAGGTCATCCACAAAATACCACTGGATTCAATGCAACAGAAATCCGTAAATTAGCCACACTTCACAAAGTTAATATTATTGCTATTCACTTAAAAGCAGCAAGAGCGTCACCAGATCATGAATTAGCAGAAACGCAATTTACAACATTATCTTTAAATCCAGGAAGTCAATTATCGTCTTATTTGGAAGTTTCCGCTGAAAAACATGAAGATTTTGAAAAAACAGTCAAACAGGTCGCTAAAACATTATCTATATTTATAAGTGAAGTGCGTCAAGGTAATCTTCAGAAACTACATGATGTTCCGAGCACAGAAACCATTTCCGATATTGAAGATGTGGGAGATAAAGCGGAAGTAATCGCACAATCTATTGCAGCTGCTGCGCTCGTTGATTATCTGGGTAAAGAGGCACATCCACCGAAAGATATCACCGCTTGGGTAATGGATAGGGATTTACTGAATCCTGATATTATGGCATTAGATGTACGTGTTCTTCTGAAAAAAAGAGAATTGAATGATTTAATCCGTTCATTGGAGGATATACAAAAGGCTGTTAAACGTGCGGAACTCACAGGTATGGGATTTTTTTCGGCATTGCAAGGTGTGATTGCGAGAAGTACCCAAAATAAGAAAATTAGTTTTAAAGGTGCTAAAAAGCTCGCAAAAACGGGGATATTACCTGCTTGGATTGAGGCACTACCCTATAAAAGTCAAATTCTAGAGATGAGCGATGATATGTTTGTTGAGCTGAGAGCACAAGATCGTATTGATTTGGAAAGGGATATAGATTCAAAATTAGAACTGTATCGAAAAGTCAATGAGAATTCAGATGTTTGGGTTAATCTTGAAGAACAGAATGCCAATCGTAATAATTATGTGTATCCCCTACCTTTAACTGCATTACCTTAATGAACATATGAGCACACTACCACTTGTTTTTAAATTACAAGAGGCTTTAAAATGTCGTGTACAAGGGGGCGTTACTTTTGAATTACACTTGCCAAAATTAGAATTGTATCAAAGTCAATTCGTTGCGATAGTAGGTGATAGTGGTTGTGGAAAAAGTACACTACTTGATATTTTAGCTTTAGTATCACAACCCACAACCTGCACTCAATTTTTTTATGATGACACAACGCAAAAAATTGATATCAAAGCATTATGGCATTCAAAAAATGAAAATGCTTTAGCAGCATTACGTCGTTCACAATTTGGCTATGTGTTACAAACGGGCGGTTTACTGCCATTTTTAACGGTGTTGCAAAATATTCAACTCCCGTCACATATCAATGGATATGAAAACGATATGCACATTAAAACATTAGCAAAACGTTTTGGGATTGATGCGTTACTTGAAAAAAAACCACAGTATTTATCTGGGGGACAAAGGCAACGTGTTGCTATTTTACGTGCTATCGCACATCATCCAAAAGTAATTTTAGCTGATGAGCCCACTGCTGCAGTAGATAAAACGAGAGCATTGAATATTGTTAAGGACTTCCATATGTTGGCTAAGGAAAGGGGGACAACTATTGTGATGGTCACCCACGATCATAGCTTAATTGCCCCATTTGCTGATGTTACGTACACTTTTGAGATTACAAAACGATCTAAAAATCTCATCCAATCCACTTGTATTTTATCATGACGCATAAAAACAAACAATATAAAGTGCTCGCTAAACTCGCATTGCTTGATTTACAGCATGAATGGATTTTGACCTTATGTATGGTACTCGCAATAGCAGCAGTACTCGCACCATTGTTGATTTTACTGGGATTAAAACAGGGGGTTATTCACACGATGCGTGACCGTTTAGTAGAAGATCCTGTTAATAGGGAAATTAAACCCGCGATAACTTTAGAATTGTCTCAACAATGGTTTGATGATATTGCACAACGTTCTGATGTTGAATTTGTAATTCCAACTATCTTACGGGGTTCTTCTATTGTGAGGCTTGAAGCACCAGATACGCATAAACGTTTAATTATTGATTTAGTGCCCACTGCTGCTCATGATCCCTTGATTTTAGAAAATGAAGGTATTATTCCCAAAGAAGGGGAATGTGTACTGAGTTTTGCAGCTGCTGAAAAATTAGGGGTTACAACAGGGCACATCCTGACGGCAAAAGTAACCCGTACGAGAAATAAACGTCGTGAATATGTAGAGACCGATTTACGTATTGTCGCAATCCTCAATCCACGTGCTGATGCCTTAGAACGCATTTATACCCCTTTTGAATTTGTTAATGATGTTGAAACTTATCGGGAAGGACATGCTGTTCCTAAACGTCAATGGTCTGGTGCTCCTGTTGCCCCTCATCTGAGTTATGATGGTTTGTGGGTATTGATGCCACATTCCTTAAGCTCTATTGA
>DAOVZS010000014.1 GCA_030635005.1 Thiomargarita sp.
CCATCACCTGTTGCACCGTAATGATTGGTACAGGCAAATCCACGATAATGCAGTCTGCCTGTGCCACCTGTTGCAATCACTGTGGTTTTGGCTTTGATGATTTCAAAAGTGCGTGTTTCTAAATGATTGACAATGGCACCGGCACATCGTCCATTGTCATCTAATAGCAATTCAATAGCAGGTGAGAAGGATAAGACTTTGATCTTTTGATCATAATTACGTGCTTCATCTCGTAATACGCGCATGATTTCTGCACCCGTCATATCACCAGCTGAATGCATGCGTTTACGACAGGTCCCCCCACCATGACGTACTTTCATACGTCCATCTGGCAGTTTATCAAACATCAGGCCTAAATTTTCTAACCATTCAATTATCATGGGCGCATCATTCGCCATTGCGGCAACCAATTCATGTGTATTGGTAAAATGCCCGCCGCCAATGATATCTAAATAATGATAATAGGGGGAATCAGGTTCTTGATCAGCACCTTGAATTCCGCCTTCTGCCATGACGGTATTAGAATCTCCATGACGAAGCTTGGTAGTCATGATGACATCTAAGCCTGCTTCTACTGCGGTTAAGGCAGCTGCTGTGCCAGCACCGCCTGCTCCGATAACTAATACATCGGTTTCAAAATCAGGTGTTGATAAGTCAGGATTGACAGACTCAATAAAACTACGAGATTCTAATAAGTCAACCAATTCCTCAGGCAAAATATCATCCTTATTGACCCCAATACCTATGTGACGTCGCCCTTTACTCGTATAATCGGGGTGAAATTGATCTAAAACTTCTTTACGTTGATCAAGAGACATGGCTGAAAAGTCATTTCCAGCACGTGCTTCAGCTAACCGTGCAGGACGACTGGCTTCAACCTTTTTAATCAGTGCCAACATTTCTGGCGTATAACCGTTCGACATTATTAGCCCTCTTTACAAATGAGATTGATCTTGTGGCATCCATTCACCTGGTTCAGATAGATTGGGTTCACGCTCTCGGGAAACATAAATTTCCTTAAGCGCTTCAGTATCCATCTGACCTAATTTTTCCAACATCGGCTCATATCGCCCTTCTCGAACCAGTTGTGCTCTATTTTTTGTGACTTCTGAACGGGGTACTAATTGTGTCGCTGCTAAACGACGTGCTGCCATTGCGACTTTCATTTGAGAAATATTCGCAGGGCAGCGTACAACACAAAGTCCACACATGATGCAATCAAAGGATTCTTTTGCACCTTCTAAAATATCACCGCGTTTAAATAAGGCAATATAATTCATCACGTCAATGCCCATGGGACATGTTCGTGTACATGTTCCACAAGCGACACATTTGAAAATTTCGGGATAAAGGGTGGCAATCCGTTCATCGGGTGGCATCTTAGCGACATGAAGATCCACATGATCTGCCCGATTGGCAGGAAAAAATGGTATTTGTGCTAATACCATGCCTGACTGCACAACTGTTTGACAGGCTAATCCTGTATATAAATTATGATCACCTTGAATACGATAAAAAGTACCGCATGCCCCACAAATGCCCCCACGACATCCACATCCTCTTTTAAATTGATATCCGGCATATTCCATTGCCTTAATAATGGTTAAGGTTTCAGGAACTTTATATTCTTGCCCCATGATGAAAATGGGAATAAATCGCGCATCTTTTGGCGGAATCGTCCGATCTCCAACCATAGCAATCTGTTCATTTAGCATTGGCACACTCCTTGAATTTCTGGCAACTGGCTACGATAGACTTTGGATCAACGCAATGCGTATCAAATTGATGGTGTTCTGTTTCTAAGCCGAGGGCTATTGCTAATAATTGCGTAAAATAAAGTATGGGCATTTCTCCTCTGACTACTTCACTTTGATCTAAGTTTGATTGGCATAAAGGACAGGCTGTGACCAGAGTTTGGGCTCCATATTCGGCTGCCTCGTCAAGAATTTTATGTGATAATTCTAATACCTTATCAGGATTACGCATAATCAAATACGCGCCACAACAATCGACTTGTCCTGGAAAATCAACGACTTGACATCCTAATGCATCCAGAAAATCATGTAAAATGACGGGTTCTTCGGGATCATCTAATCCCAATTCTTTTTCGGGTTTTAATAATAAACAGCCATAATAAGGGGCAACGCGTAGATGACTTAAATCTGTTTTTACCATCTTGGATAAATTATCAAATCCAATGACATCGCGTAAATATTCCAAATAATGCGTCACTTTCACGTTACCGTGATATTTGCGATCTAAAAACTCATTTAAAGTTTTTAACTTTCCAGGATCTTCCTTAAAAGCAAAATCAGTCCGTTTCAGTGTGTTATAACAAAATGAGCACAAGGTAATCAGTTGTGCATCAATCTTACGTTCTGTGCAATGTTGCTCAGCTTCCACTAAAATATTAGTGGGGGCTGCTAAGCCCATGAGATTGTCTTTAGTCAGGGGAAATGAGGCTCCGCAACAATTCCACTTTTCAATGTCATGCATTTCAAAGCCAATGACACGTGCACAATCTTTGGCAGAACGTTCATATCCTAGGGCTTTAGATTTTAAAGTACACCCGGGATAATAGGGGATATGAGTCATCTTTTCAGGCATAACAGCTCCTTAGACAAATTTTCTAAAGCCGCTGACAACGGCCTGCTGAGTAGAATGGGCTAAAAATTCTTGACCAAGAGAATGAAGATTAATTTCTGAATCCATATTATTTAAATGAATACGCTTAAGCCCTTCGATAATGGCTGCTGGGTTGACATTTTTAGGACACCGCTCTGAACACGTCAAGCATGACATGCAATCCCAAACAGATTCTGCAGAAATTGCTTGATTAAATAAGCCTAATTTAAGTAAGTGAATCAATAGGCTGGGGGAGGGATCCATGGATGCAGGACAACCTGCAGTACATTTTCCGCACTGGTAACAATCAGATATTGTTTCGCCTGTGGCGATTTCTAAGTTTCTGAGTGCAGTTTGGTTATTTTCAGTATTTATCTGCATTTCTGACCTCAATTCATAAATCTTATTGTCACGTTTAAAAATCAATAGGAAATAAAGAGAATTCTGACCGAGACACTCAAAATTAGAGACAAAATGAGTGATTATAGCATATTTTAACTACCATGCATTAAAAACAGTTTCTAAAGAAAACGTTTTGACTGTTTCATCGTCTCCCGAAATGTCACCGTCTCCATTTTGATCAACATACGTAGTGCGCCAATGAAAGCGTAATTGTGCATTCTCGCCAATTTTATAGCCAAAATATGCGCCATGAAATGTTGAGGGTGTTTTTTCTTCAAATAAGGAATCAACGTTGTTTTGTTGATAATAAGCTGTAAAACTGGCTATTTTAGGAATGACTTTTGGCTTTAAACTCAATTGTGCATAAAGAGAATTACTGTCATCATGTCCACTGTTTTTTGCTTTAAGAGTCGTGTAAGCGGCGAAAAATTCAACAAAATTAAAGATATTGATTTTGGCATCTGCATAAATACCATACATGGATTGTGCCGTCTCTAGTTTTTCTCGCTTGGTTAAAAGTTCGGTGCCTGTTTCGTTCACATAGACCCGTTCTAAATCATAGCTACGGTCAAAAAACTCTCCCATAAACTGATCTTGATAATCTCGATATTCAAAACCCATATCAAACCAGTCGCTAGGACGAAAACGTATCCCCGGTGCATAACCACTTCCAAAATCTTGAAATTTTGCCCATTGTATATACACATCCAGTTTGTCAAACACAGGATAGCTTAGATCAACACCAAAAGCTCTCACGGTCTCTTCAGCGTCATCATAACGTGCAAGATCCTCATCTAGCCATTCTTGTCCGGGATAATCAACTAAAGTGTCCAATAAGTTGGCATCATTCACTGAATTGGCAACGCTATTCCAATTGTCTTGTTGTTCAATATCATTGTTATCAGGATAACGATCAAATTCATTAGGCACTGAATCGTTGTCATCATCTTTAATGCCCCCATATAAATTACCATCTTGTACAAAACTTGCCCCAAAACGTAATTTACCTAAAAAGGCATAACTGGCTCGTAAACCAAATAATCCAGGTTGATCTAATTCTCTAAAATTAGCGAGAAACCCTTCGACTTGAATATTACCCACACTGACATCTAATTCTAAACCAACACGTCGAACATCTGGATATTCCATCGCATTTGAATATCGTTTGACTAAAATACCATATCCTAAATTCACATTATCCAAACTACCCGCTCTCACATAGACAGGATCGTCTTTTTTACCCCAACGGAGATAGTAAATTTTATCAATAATATCCTGATTCTCATCCCATTCTTCTTCTCGAATATTACCTTCATTATCAATATATAAGGTTAAATCTAACGCAACACCGAATTTACCAATAGAGAAATCAGGTCGCAAACTCACTTGTTGCCAAGTTTGACCATCCATTGTGACCGCACCGATACCTATTTGTGCACTATGATTGGGAGAATCCTCAGCAAAAATTGGGGCTATATATACGAAATATAGCATGCTGACTAAGACTAAAAAGAAATTTTTATTCATAATTTTGCAAAAAATGAAATATTCAGTTATAATAAAAAATCTTGATAACTATGAATATTGGGTTAAAATATATGTCACAACCAAAAATACTGATTGTTGATGATAGTCAAAGTAATCTATTTTCCTTAGAAGCACTGATTACAGAAGATATTGAGGTGCAAATCATCGAAGCACTCTCAGGTCAAATCGCTTTAGATGTACTTGAAAAAGAGGCAGTAGATTTAATTCTCCTTGATGTGCAAATGCCAGAAATGGATGGTTTTAAGACTGCTAAAAAAATGCGAGAATTGGTTAATAGTAAAAATACACCTATTGTATTTATCACCGCTGCGTACAATAGTGCTGAATTTGAGGCTGAAGGTTTTTCGATTACTAAGATGGATTATTTCACGAAACCTTTTGATCCTGATAAATTAATTACCTTGATTGAATCGCATCTGAATCTCAGTTAAATATGACATAGCCCTGTCAGCTCATGACAGGGGTTTGATATTGCTTACATTAATCCTGCCATTAAAGCCCCTTCATCTAAATCATCCTCTTCGTCTTCAGACGTCGCTTTCATCATCGTCAGTTCAGGTTTGGGTAATGCGACTGCTTCTTCTAATTTCGGTAATTCTGTTATCTTGGCTACCTTACTCTGTTTTACAGGTTTTGGAACAGATTCTTTTTTCTTAGATATAGGAATCGGTGTCGTATTCTCGATACGTTCACTCCCTACACTATGACTTTGAGTAATGCCGCGATAGGCTAACCATAACAGTCTATTCGCTCTTGTCACTTTTGGAGCTAAACCATATTGTTTTAAAAACTGGGCATCTTCAGATCGTAATACATCTATGATAACAGCCCCTGTAGGTGTTGTTTCAGTGACATTAACTTTCAATTGTAAATAGGAACGTCTAGGGCGCTGTTTTGTTTCTTTGGATTGATCAGTTTTTTTGGTAGCCATTTCTTGTTAGCCCTCTTGTAGCAAGGCACGATATAAATCAAGTAACGTCATGGAAGGTAAATTCACATGTTTGCGTACAATGCTTAAAGCTCTAAAAGAGGCATGTTTCCAACATCCGATTGCAGTAGACACTTCTGGTTTTTCTAAGAAATCAATGCTATTAAACCAAGGAGGGGTAATATTAGGATGTTTGCCTTCAATATAATCTTGTAACGCCAAACTTCCCCCCCCCGCACATAATACGCCTCCCACTGAATTGGGACATCGGGTATGTACAAAGGTATAAATATCTCGTGCTGTAAGTGCAAAAGCACGTTTTAAGAATTGTGTACAATCAATTTTGTATCCTTGAATGACAATAAATTTATTTTCAAGTACAAATTCAATTTGAGAATCTGAAAATTGAATATTTTTCAGGCGTTCATTCTCATGACAAGCGGCGGTGAGCATGACGCGTAAATGTTTACGCACCAGAAACAATCCATGTTGATCTTCAGCATTGGTATGATCTAAATCATATTGAATATCTCCCTTAGAAAGCCTGAAGACACTATAATCTGTTGTATTTCCTCCAATGTCTAAAACTAAATAATCTGTTTTAGGCATCAGCACTTTTTTACTCACCGCTTCACCATCAAATCCAGAATCCCATAAAATTTTATTCCAAACATGTGCGGTTGCTTCTGAAATCGTGCTTATGCCAAATATTTTTGTTTTGGCATCTTTTGATCCAAAACCAGTCGGGTGTTTAAAGTTGACAGGTGCGATTTCTTCACGACCCTCACTATGAGTCACTACAATCCTTGTATCCGCTTTCAAGGCTTCTTGTGCAGCATTAATTAAAGATTGATTGCGACATCGGGTACCATCTCTCGTATTCACTTGATAATACAAATTGGTTGGCATACTTTGTGTGACAAAGACTTCTTGTCCGCTGAAATGCCCTAAATTAGCAGCTACATGTTGAAACATAGCAGCACGAATGCGTGTAATGCGTTCATTACCAATGGTATTTTCATTGGAAAATGATTCACGTCCGACTGTAAAGATAATTTCTCGTTCTTCATCAGGAAAAACACTTATTTCAGAATCTTCGGACGCATGTTCACCCAATAGCATTTCAACAGAACTCACCCCATAGCCAATGTAAGATCGTTTATTGATAACTTTGACAACTAAAGCACCCCGATCATCTATTTCTGCATAAGCAAGTGCGGTGTAGGATGAACCTTGATCAAAACCTAATGGCAAACCAACATATCGTTTTATAAGTTGTATTTGGTTGGGTAACAATTGCATTTTGTAATTAAATTCCAGCTGATGAACTATATTGATAGGTTTATTTTATTATTTATTAATGATAACAGGCAACGACAGGTAATACAACAATTAACTGATAACTGACACCCTACTTGGACTGGAGCGTAAAAGAAAATGTGCTGCCTCTGCCTACTTCACTGGATACTGCTACATGTCCGCCACATTTTTCAATTAACAAACGCACAATAGATAACTTTAAACCATAACCTTCTTGTGTAAACTTAGCTTTGCTAATATCAAGTAGCGGACTAAATAATTGCTTTCTCTGTTCAGTTCTAAGCCCCAATCCATTATCACGCACCCAAAATTGAACCATATTATCGTCTTGGAGCGTCGCTCCTAATTCCAAAGTGGGGGGAGTGCCCCCATATTTGAGCCCATTAGAAATATACGTCTCTAATATTTTCTCTATCCAAGGTGTATAACCTAATACAGTAGGCCATGTCTCTTGGAAGGTAATCTCAGCTTGATATTTATCAATCATAGTAGAAAAACGATGTTGTACAGTGACCATGATCTTTTCCATGTCAAGTGGTTCCATCATCAAATCTTGGTTGTGTGTTTTTGCCAATAACCCCATATTATCCACAAGTTCAACCATTTGATGTCTTGCTTCTTCAATTTCCTGTAAAAATGTTAACAAATTATTATCTAATAAGTTGGATTTCATGAGGACTTTGGTAAAACCAGCTTGTCTGAGTAAGGGGTTTTTTAAATCATTGACAACAAATTGAGTAAACGCATCTAATTCTCTATTTTTATTTTGTAATTCAATATTTTTTTGTTCAATGGCTATTTTTTGTTGTTGCAAAACACCTTGCATTTTTTGTAAGGTAAGATGTACGTTAAGACGTGCTGATACTTCTTTATACTCAATGGGTTTGGTAATGTAATCCACAGCACCGACTTTCAATCCTTTGATTTTGTCTTCTAAATTACTGAGTGCTGTCATAAAAATGACGGGTATATCACAAGTATCCTCGTTTGCTTTTAAGGCCTTACAAGTTTCAAAACCGTCCATTTCAGGCATCATGATATCCAATAAAATGAGATTAGGTTTACTTTTCTTGACTTGTGCTAAGGCTTCTTTACCTGTGGCCGCACGCACGATCGTATAATTGAGTTTTTCCAAATAGTGTTGGAGTATATCTAAATTAGTGGGTTCGTCATCCACCAATAGTAATGTATCGTGATCATAATTCATTTATTTTTCTTCCTCATCTTGTTTTGTGATGTCTGTTGGCGTCTTAGGCATACGGACATAAAATTGACTTCCCTTACCCTTTTCACTTTCAACTCTTATTGTCCCTCCATTGATTTCAACAAATTCTTGACACAAATTTAGACCTAACCCTGTACCCCGCTCATTGGCAGTTCCAGGTGTTGTGTAACTTTCTTCTATTTTGAATAATTTCTTAATATTTTCGGGTTCTATACCCACGCCTGTGTCAGAAATTACAAGTTCAATCGTGGTATCATGTTCAATAGAAGATATCTCTACTGTCCCTTCTTGAGGTGTAAATTTTATGGCATTAGAAATCAGGTTTCGAATGACCGTATTTAACATGCGTTCATCTGCAAAAATGACACTGGTGTTCACATAAGATATGAGATTAATTTGTTTTTGCACCGCCTGATGATGTAAAAACTGTAAATTGAGATTAATCAAAGAAATTAAATCTATTTTTTGGGACACGGGCTTGAGTTGACCTGTTTGCACTCTGGACCATTCAAGCAGGTTGAATAATAAATCATGACCTTTTTTAGAAGTTTGCAAAATCATGGGTAAAAATTTATCTGTTTCTTCTTGAGTAGGTTCATGTTCTACGAGGATTTCAGATAAACCAATTAATCCGTTAAATAAATTTCCTAAATCATGTGCAATAATGGAAAAAAATTTATCTTTATTAAATAGGGCTTGTTTGAGTTGTTCTTCTGTCGTTCTTAATTTAAGATGTGTATTAACACGACTCAGTAATTCTGCTGTATTAAAGGGTTTTGTGACATAATCTACTGCACCTAATTTGAATCCTTCTATAATTTTATCGGTTTCAAATTGTGCACTTAAAAAAATCACGGGAATATCCTTTGTATGCGTGTCTAATTTCAGTTTCTCACAGACTTCAAATCCATTCATATCGGGCATCATGATATCGAGTAAAATCAGATCAGGACGCTTAATTTTAAGCATTTGAAAAACTTGTAGACCATTTTTAGCAAAGAGAGGGGTATAACCATTGACTCTTAATGTAGTTCCCAGCATTTGAAGATTTTGTGGGTTGTCATCCACAATCAAAATTTGTGAGGCTTGTTTCATAATTCTATCTAATATAAGTAACGCAATTGTGTAATTTTAATATTTTAACACATTACTTTATTACAGTCATAAAATTGCGTGATATATGTGATAACTGATAACTGATAACAGTCACATGAATTGTTCTCTTTGATGAATTCATAATATGTTATTATTTACAATAAAATAACATATTTGTAAGCATTCAAATAATTTTAATGAAGAAAATTTCTTGTCCAGATTGTGGTATTGAACATATAACATTTACTGATGTTAAGGAAATTTCGTGTGACTGTGGTGCTCAAATACCTATGTTTGCCTTTATTCCCAAAATTCAAAAAATCTGTCAAACCATAAAATTATTAAGTGAATTTCAAAATTTTTCCAAGCAGAAAAGTGTGTCAGGTGACATCTATTATACGGTAGATATTTCTAATATTACCTTACAAGTTTGGCAAGTCTCTACTTTTGTGCCTGAAGTACACAAGAAGATATGGAATCATCAAGTACGATTGCCCATACAAATTATTTTCCCCAATGAAATCAAAGAACAATACCATCTGTTAGTGTATCAAGCGGTGTTGGGTAGACCTCTGAATGTACTAACACCGTTATCATTGGCTATCGCACTCTTTGAATTTCTTGAATATATACATACACAAGGGTGTTGTATTCCTAATGTAATATCAGTAGATTTGGATATCATAACCACTGGAAAAGTACGTTTATTACAGGGACATAAATTGTGTACTCGGCACACTCATGCCGCTGATGTTTCTACAATCGCCCGCATTTGGTATAGCAGTATTTCAGATGCACACATGATTTTAGATGATATCCTTTCTCCAAGGATTTGGTATCCTGATATGCCCGTTGGTTTATGGGGGGTGTTACGGGCGTGTATGCATATTCACGCACATAAACGTCCTTCGGTTTCCAATATCCTTGTGTTATTAAAGGGAATACAACAACAAAAATCTACACCTGTAGATATTTTTTTAGGTGTGTATACTGATGTTGGACGTAAGTCAGATCAGAAACAAGAAGATGCGTGTGGATATCATAAATCTACTGCTGTGGTTTCAGATGGTGTGTCTCAAAGTCAATGGGGAGATATCGCCTCAAAAATTGTTGTTAAAACAATATTAGAAGAGGGGTTATTACAGGAACAGATTAATAAAGCCAATAGTGCCATTGGAACATATATTTTAGAGCACGCAGAAAATGCTCGTAATGCTCAGCAATTTGTAGATCCCATGAGTGCGACTGTCGTCGCCGCTTCATTTTCTAGTGAATCGGTGACTTGTGTTTCTTTAGGAGATTCAAGAGCTTATTTATTATCACATCAATATTATTTGGAAAAGTTGACTGAAGATCACAATGGACGTTGGGAGTATGTCATCAAAGGTGAAAATTTTGATCAGGCTACGGATGTTCTGAGTTTAGCACGTTGGGTAGGTGATTTTGAATACGCTCATGTTCGTTCTCATGACATTAATCCTCTTCTTCCAAAAGACATCGCAGTTGATTGTCAAGTGATTCATTTTCTATGGAGAGCAGGTGATAAGTTATTACTCTGTTCGGATGGTTTACATGACTTTTTAACAGATGATAATATTGAGACAATTTTAAAACAATCAGACGATCCCAATGTGATTGCACAACAGCTTGTAAACGCGGCAATAATGGCACAAGATCTTCAAGGGATTGGAGATAATGTGACTGCATTAGTGCTCTGCGCTAAGGAACGGATAACATTACCCCAATTGGCACATTTTTATTGTGACTTAAAAAAACATTATCCTTTTATATTTTGTTCAAAGGATAAAAACAGGATTAACAATGGAACCTTTGACTCTAAACATTAAAACATTAATCACAACTGTTCCAGTGGCTAATGAAGAAACACAAAACTCCATTCTTATTCGCCTAGAACCTGCAGAAGAGATGACTTTTGGAGAGAGTAAAACAAAAATTGCCTTAGTTTTAGATAACAGTGGTTCAATGCTTGGAAAACCACAGGCTGATGTTGTAAAAACCTTAGGTGCATTAATCAAATATTTTCGTTCTACAGATTGGATTACGGGTATTGCATTTGGTACTTATGCAAACACTTTTTATCCGCTGTCTAATCAACATGATACGCTTCAAAAATGGTCTGATTTGGATTTTTATCAATCTCATGTAGGGGTGAATGGCACTACAAATATGGCAGATGCTTTTGAACATGCCTTATCTGAATTGCAACACGCAGATGATAAGAGTTTAAAACGCATCTTGATTTTGACAGATGGTATGCCGGGTTTAAAAAGTGCTGCCTTACAAGCTGCGAGACGGTGTATCGATCAGAATATTGCCATTACTGGTTTAGGTTTTGGTCAGTATGATGTTGATTTTATGAATGATTTGTGTGCATTAAGTCATGATACCGTGTGGGATATGCGTGATTCTAGTGAGGGATTTACGTATTTATTAGATCGTATTCAAGCAATTCAAGATCAAGTGGCAGATAATATCCGCTTAGAAGTCAAGTTTAAGGGAAAACATAGGGCTATTGATTCTTATACTGTACATCCACAAGCCACTTATAATGGAAAAATTCGCTTAAATGCGGATCGTATCTGGCAACAATCATTATTGCCTGTGCAATACAAAGATGGTTTAGAAGTCTTATTTAACGTTAAACATCCACAACTGACTCCAGGGCGAAAAATTTTTGCACAAGTCACCGTTTATTATGATATCCCTTCGCTAGGATTACGCAATCAAACATTATCAAAAGATATTTTTATAGCATACAGTAATACAGAAACGATGATTTCGACTATGGATACAGCTGTTAAGGTACGTGTTAATGATGCTTTTATTGAATCGCAACGTATCAAGGCTGAGCACGCACGAAAATCAGGTGATGTTGATAAAGCAGTTAAATTGTGGGGTACGATTAAAAAACGGGGAAATTCTGCGATGCAGCAGATTGCTGTTGGCACGATAAAAAAATTAAAAGGAGGGATATTAACTGAATCAGAAGCCCGACAAGCGGCGGCGGGTACTCAAAAAAAATTAAGATACACATGACGATATGTTTAGAATGACCTAACTGTGAAGGGAATAATTATGCCTTGGAATATTGAATATAATGATGAATTTGGAGAATGGTGGGATAATCTCACCGAAGTTGAAAAAGACGATGTGACATTTGTGATATTGTTATTGGGAGAACGGGGTTCAATATTAGGCTATCCTTATAGCATAAAAATTCAAAATAGTAGATATAATTTACGAGAGCTACGCGTTCAATGTCAAGGAAAACCTTATAGAGTCTTATATGCGTTTGATCCTCGTAGAACAGCAATTTTATTATTAGGCGGTAATAAAACAGGTGATGATCGATGGAATCATAAATAAAGAATCCTTTGAACATTTCTGTTTTAAAATCAACTAATTAATGATATCTAAAGGTTAAGATATAAAAGCAATGGCTAAAAATTTTATAGATTTACATAATATAAGATCAACAAAAGCAAAAGCACATGTTGAAAAACGTGTACGGCGTGCATTAACTGAACAACCCATTCATGAACTTCAACAAGCACGATATTTATCTCAAGAGCAATTAGCCAATGTGTTATTTATGGAGCCTGATAATCTGTCACAATTAGAACGTGATACAGATATCTATATTAGTACACTACGCAGTTATATAGAAGCAATGGGTGGAAAACTAGACATTATCGCTAATTTTCCAGATGGAGAAGTACGAATTAAGCAATTTACTGAGATCAATGAAATGCAATTAAATAACGATAGCATACCAGTGACCTGACACCATCTGATAACTGGTAACTGATACCTTACATGATGTATGGTATTTTAATCAATATGGCGTATTTTTTTATTGTTATCATAAACAATAAGTTACCTGTTGATATTATCATTTTGAGGGTGATGACTATTGCAAAATTTAAATAATTATGTTCAAATGCCTTGTCATTTTTGAATGGTGTTATATTTTATGGATCGTGAATTTATCACACTCATCGACTTAAGCGATGGAGGTAATGCCAATAATGCATGTTATGAGTAGTTTACATTTTCGGTTTAAAATTGTGGGAAAAGGATTTCTTTCTTTACTCACCGGAATTGTGTTGAGTTATTTACCACAATCACTTTTAGCACAATCTGCTGAAAATGGTAAAACAATCTATCAACAGAAATGTATGGCGTGTCATACTATTGGTAGTGGACGGACAGTGGGGCCAGATTTAAAAGGGGTCACATCTAAGCGTGACGAAAAATGGTTAGTACGTTGGATAAAAGAACCTAATAAAATGTTGGCAGAAGGGGATGCGATCGCGATACAACTCAAACAAGAGTTTGGGACTGATATGCCACCAATGGGTGTATCAGATTCTGAAGCGAAAGATATTCTTGCTTATATCGAGGTTGCAAGTAATGCAGCACCCGAAGCAACGAGTACTGGAACAACAACAGTCCAGACTCAAACGGTCTCTCTCTCACTTTCTGAGCAGTCTCCTGAAAAAGGAGCACCGATTTATCAGCAAAAGTGCGCTGTTTGCCATTCTATTGGTGGAGAAGCAAAAGAGGGTCCTGATTTAAAAGGCGTGACCTCTAAACGCGACTATCCGTGGTTAGTACGTAGAATTGTTGAACCTAATATTATGTTAGCAGAAGGGGATGCACTTTCAACAGAACTGCACAAGGAATATAAGACTATTCCGATGCCTAATTATGGGCTTTCATCCGCAGAAGCGATAGATGTTTTAGCTTATATTGCGATTGAAAGTGGCGAAGCATTACCTGTGTATGAGGCTGTAGAAGAAAAAGCACCCGCACCTACGGTAATTGTTGCATCAAATAGCGGTGATTCTGAGATTGGTAAAGCTTTATTTATTGGAACACAATCCTTCAAGAACGGGGGACCTGCTTGTATTAGTTGTCATAGTACATCTGATGTAGGTGGATTAGGCGGTGGCACATTAGGACCTGATTTGACAAAGCTGTATTCACGTTTTGCTCAACATTTAGAAATTTTAGCCATTTTACCCTATCCTACAATGGCAGCGGTGTTTGATAAAAAACCTCTTGTTGAGACAGAGGTGGCACATTTAACTGCCTATTTTATCACAACAGATAAATTGGAAGTACAGGAATCAATGGACTTTACCATCAGTCTAATAAGCATTGGAGGATTTTTATTCCTCTACATTCTGACACATCTCCTTTGGAGAAAACGATTGAACGGGGTACGCATACCCTTGGTTGGGAGATAAAAAATGGGCTGGATTCAAGATATTGTTAATCCACAAACACGTAGATGGGAACAGTTTTATCGTAGCCGTTGGCAGTATGATCAATTTGTGCGTAGTACGCATGGAGTCAACTGTACGGGAAGTTGTTCTTGGCGTGTATACGTAAAATGTGGTGTGATCACATGGGAAATGCAACATGTCGATTATCCAAAATTAGAAAAACGTTTGCCCCCTTATGAACCACGGGGATGTCAACGCGGTATTTCAGCGTCTTGGTATGTTTATAGCCCTATACGGGTGAGATATCCATACATGCGCGGTGCTTTATTAGATTTATGGGATGAGGCTTCTGAAAAACATGCTGATCCTGTAGATGCTTGGGCGTCAGTGGTCAATAACCCTGAATCTCGTACAAGATATCAACGCGCACGCGGAAAAGGTGGATTTCGACGTTCTACGTGGAAAAAAGCATTAGATCTGATTGCAGCAGCCAATATCCACACTGTTAAAACCTATGGACCTGATCGTATTGTAGGGTTTTCCCCTATTCCAGCGATGTCACAATTGAGTTTTGCAGCGGGTTCCCGTTATATGGCGTTAATGGGCGGTACATTGCTCAGTTTTTATGACTGGTATAGTGATTTACCTCCTGCTGAACCTGAGGTGTGGGGCGAGCAAACGGATGCACATGAGAGCGCGGATTGGTTTAATTCCAAATTCATCGTCTCCATGGGTTCTAATTTGAATATGACGCGAACACCTGATGTTCATTTTATTGCGGAAGCACGTCATAATGGGTCAAAATTTGTTGTTTTTGCACCTGATTTTAGTCAAGTTGCTAAATATTCAGATTGGTGGGTTCCTGTTAATGCAGGACAAGATGGTGCTTTTTGGATGGCTGTCAATCATGTGATTTTGACAGAATATTATGTTAAAAAGCCTGTTCCCGCATTCAATGCCTATATGAAAGAATTCACAGATTCACCCTTTTTGGTGGTTGTGAATAAAGGTGAGAATGGACATCAAGCAGGCAGAATGTTAAGAGCTAACACCATTGATGCTTATAAAGATGAAGAAAATGGTGAATGGAAGTTCTTGATGTTTGATGAGAAAGATAATAAGCCCAAGATGCCTAAAGGAACTGTAGGACATCGTTGGCAATCTAAGCAGGGTGAATGGAATTTAGAGCTTAAAGATGGGGTAGATAATTCTCCGATTGCACCTTTACTTTCTTTCATTGATAATAGTGATGATGTTCTTCAAGTTGAATTTGAAGACTTTTCAAACTCAAATACCATGGTCAACCGTGGCGTTCCTGTCAAATATTTAGAAACAAGTGATGGGAAAGTAGCCGTAACCACTATTTTTGATTTAATCATTGCACATTTTGGAGCTGATCGTAATTTAGGCGGAGAATATGCTAAAAATTACGATGAAGAAGATAAGACGTATACCCCAGCTTGGCAAGAAAAATTCACAGGCATTGGCAGAGAGACTGTTATTAAGTTTGCACAGGAGTTTGCTGATACTGCTGAAAAAACTGATGGTAAATGTACGGTTATTATTGGTGCAGGTATTAATCACTGGTATCACAATAACTTAATGTATCGCGGTCCTATCACCGCTTTAATGTTGTGTAGTTGTGTGGGTAAAAATGGTGGTGGTTTAGCGCATTATGTAGGACAAGAAAAATTAGCACCGATTTCAATTTGGAAAACAGTATCAAGTGGCGCGGACTGGGGCAGTGGGGCCAGAATGCAAAATGCACCTACTTGGCATTATATGCATTGTGACCAATGGCGTTATGAAGGTCCGTTCTCCAAATATGCGGGTGTGACAGGCGATAATCAATGGACAGGAGCACATGCTGCTGATCTTAACGCACGTGCAGTACGCATGGGCTGGTTACCCTTCTACCCTCAATTTGAACGCAATAGTATTGAAGTTGTTAAGGATGCTGAGAAAGCAGGCGCTAAAGACGATAAAGAAGTTGTTCAATACGTTGTTGATAAACTCAAAGATAGAACATTACGTTTTGCCGCTGAAGATCCCGATCATCCCAATAACTGGCCCAGAGTGTGGTTTATTTGGCGTGGTAATGCCATTATGGCCAGTGGTAAAGGTCATGAATATTTCTTAGATCATTACTTAGGGACTCATAGTAATAAGGTGTCTGAGGATCAAGTCAGTGAAGAGATGCTAGAAGAAGTGGTGTGGCGTGACAAGGCACCCGTAGGTAAAATGGATTTGGTGATTGATATCAATTTCCGTATGGATACCTCTGCACTCTATTCAGATATTGTCTTGCCGACAGCCCATTGGTATGAGAAAAGTGATATCAATACCACTGATATGCATTCATTTATTCATCCGCTATCAGAAGCTGTCCCACCCAATTGGGAAGCCCGTACTGATTGGAATATTTTCAAATCCATCGCCAAAAAAGTCAGTCAATTAGCAGAAACACATTTACCTGAACCTGTTAAAGACTTCCTGTGTACGCCATTAGAACATGATTACCCTGATGAAATGGCACAATCTTCTATCAAAGATTGGGCAAAGGGTGAATGTGAGGCGATCCCTGGTAAAACGATGCCAAAAATGAAGGTCATCACCAGAGATTATAAAAACTTATATAATAAGTACACTTCATTTGGTTTAGATGCTCGAAATAATGGGATTGGTGCCCATGGTGTTCATTGGGATGTTGATGATATTTATGATGAAACGCTGAAAACACATCCTACGATTCAATGGAATGGGACAACATATCCTTCTTTGGAAGAAGTCACCTATGCCATTAATATCATCTTGCGCTTTGCACCTGAAACCAATGGCGAATCAGCCTATAAAGCCTTTTTATCACAAGAGAAAAAGGTAGGGTTGCCGCTGAGAGATTTGGGAGAAGGTAATCGTAATGCAACTGTGACTTACGAAGATCTTCAACGTCAACCGCGCCGTCTCTTAAACAGTCCGTGTTGGTCTGGGATTATGGATAATGGTCGTGCGTATTCACCATTCTGTATGAGTGTAGAACGCAAAGTGCCTTGGAGAACCTTAACAGGACGCCAACATTTTTATCTTGATCATGAAGGGTATTTAGCTTTTGGCGAACATTTGCCAACATTTAAACCTAAAATGGATCCCATGTTATATGGTGATTTCATAAAAACCCAAACAAGTGACAAGAAGAGCGTCATGCTCAACTATCTAACACCGCATGGTAAGTGGCATATCCATTCTACTTATTATGATAATCATCGGATGTTGACCTTGTCACGAGGCATCGAACCTTTCTGGATGAGTCCTAATGATGCTGATAAAATTGGCATTGTCGATAATGATTGGGTAGAAATTTACAATGACCATGGCGTAGTCGTCACACGTTCTGTGGTCAGTGCTCGTGTACCTGATGGGGTGTGTATTTGGTATCATGCACCAGAACGTACCATCTCCATTCCAAAATCACCTTTACGTGACAATAGACGTGCTGGGGGACATAACAGTCTTACCCGTACGCGTATGAATCCTGTATTGATGATGGGCGGTTATGGGCAATTTACGTTCCATTTGAATTATTGGGGACCCACGGGGGTCAATCGTGATACCCATGTTCTTGTTCGCAAACTAGAAGGTGAGCCTCAATTTTAGATGAGATTCCCTCCCATTTAGGGGGGGTATCAAAATCCCCAATTTTCAACTGATAAGGTGGAGTGAGTAAAAATGGATGTCAGAGCACAAGTATCAATGACGTTCCACTTAGACAAATGTATTGGCTGTCACACGTGTAGCGTTGCCTGCAAAAATATTTGGACAGACCGTGAAGGCACGGAGTACATGTGGTGGAATAATGTAGAAACAAAACCAGGTACAGGTTATCCCACTAAATGGGAAGATCAAGAACAATATAAAGGGGGATGGCAACCTAAAGGCGAAACCATTCAATTACGTGTCGCTAATAAAGCAAGCACGTTCGCCAATATTTTTCATCAACCCCATTTGCCTACGATTGATGATTATTATGAGCCTTGGACATACAAATATAGTGATTTATTTGACAGTCCAGAAGGTGATGATCAACCGACAGCACGTCCTGTGTCACTCATTACGGGTGAACATATAGACATTAATTCGGGTCCCAACTGGGATGATGATTTAAGTGGTTCAATGATTTATGCGGCTAATGATCCTAATTTTAATGGATTAACGGCAGGACAAAAGGAAGCGTTTTTTGAATTAGAACGCATGGTATTGTACTATTTGCCTAGAATATGCAACCATTGCTTGAATCCAGCGTGTGTGGCAAGTTGTCCGTCTGGTGCGCTTCATAAGCGTGGTGAAGATGGTATTGTCTTGCTAGATCAAGAAGTATGTCGTGCTTGGCGTTTTTGTATTTCTGCGTGTCCTTACAAGAAAAGTTATTTCAATTGGAAGACGGGTAAATCAGAAAAATGTATTCTCTGTTTCCCAAGATTGGAGTCTGGACAACCGCCAGCCTGCTTCCATTCTTGTGTGGGTCGTATTCGTTATTTGGGTGTTGTATTATACGATGCTGATAAAATTGAAGCCTATGCTTCAGCCCCAGAAAGTGAGTTGTTAGAACGACAACGCGATATGATTTTAGATCCGCATGATCCTGAAGTCATTAAAGCAGCTGAAGAAAGTGGCGTTCACTTTTCAATGGTTGAGTCTGCTCAGAAATCACCTGTTTATAAATTCGTAAAAGAATGGAAAATGGCGCTTCCTTTGCATCCTGAATTTAGAACCTTGCCGATGTTGTTCTATATACCGCCATTGTTGCCAGTATTAGGCTATATTGAAAAAGGGCTTTATAATGTAGATACGAATGATTACTTCACTTCTTTGGATAAAGCACGTGTGCCTTTAAAATACTTAGCCAATATGTTTACGGCAGGTAATGAAGAGCAAATACAGGGTGTTTTAGAAAAATTATTGGCAGTACGAACCTATAGACGGGCTGAAGAAGTCGGAGATGTTGAAGCAGGTAAACTTGAAGAGATGTTTAAAAAGACAGGTTTAACAGCTGAAATGTGCGAAGAAATATTCCGTTTAACGGCTTTACCTACTTATGAAGAACGTTTTGTTGTACCCCCAATGCATCGTGAAGCAGCTGCTGAGTTACTCGCAGAAGACGCCTATGACTTTAAAGCAGAAGTGGGTATTGGTGGATTTAAAGATCGTCCAGGACGGGGTTCCTAAAAAATGAACGAGAGCCAGCAACAAAACATTTATCGTTGCCTTTCTCAATTATTAGATTATCCCACGCCAAATTTGGTTGCACAAACACAGACTTGTATTGAATTATTAAAAATAAGTTATCCGAAAACAGTGCTACCAATGGAAGGCTTTTTGAAGGCAATAGAAAGCACCAAGTTTGGTCGATTAGAGGAAATTTACACAGGAACTTTTGATATTAGTCCAGCCTGTCATATTTATGCGGGTCATATTCTTTTTGGAGAAAGTTTCAAACGGGGCAGGTTTATGGCAGAGCTCACAGAAGAGTATCAAAAACGTCATTTTGAACTTGGAAAAGAGCTTGCGGATTATATTCCTTTGTTACTTAAATTTTTGTGTACGCTGGATTCTAAAGAAAGTATTGCACAAGATTTACTTAATGAATGCTTAATACCTGTTTTTGAAAAGATGAATGACAATTTTAAGGATGAGTCAACGAATCCTTATGTACCAGTATTGAGAACTGTGTCAGTCGTTCTTCAGGGATAAATAGTGCAAGGTACGTTTTTAGCGTACCTTGTATGAGTTTCAATCAGTGGGAGACAATTTATAATGACATCTGATCAGTTACTGTTCGGTGTTTTTCCTTATTTGTGCATTATTATTGCCATTGGGGGAAGTATTTGGCGTTTTACAAGTGATCGTTTTTCTTATTCCAGCCTGTCCTCTCAATTTTTAGAAAGTAAGCAATTATTTTGGGGTTCAGTGGCGTGGCATTATGGTATTTTGGGCATACTCACGGTACATCTTGTTGGACTGTTAATTCCTGATAGTATTTTATGGTGGAATACGGTGCCTATGAGAATGTATGTGATGGAAGTCACTGGTTTTACCTTAGCCCTGTTTACGCTAGTCGGACTGCTATTTTTGATTTATAGACGATTTAGACATGCGCGTATTAGAGCGGTGACGTCACGCATGGATCTCGTTTTACTTGGGGTTTTATTGATTCAAGTGGTGACTGGTTTGGGTATTGCGATTTTTTATCGTTGGGGATCTTCTTGGTATGCTGCGTATGCTGTGCCTTATTTGTGGTCAATTTTCACGCTGAAACCCAATGTTAGTTTGGTCAGCAATTTGCCCTGGTTGGTTAATATACACATATTAAATGCGTTTGTGATGATCTTAATCATACCTTTTACCCGTTTAGTTCACTTTTTATCGGTGCCAGTAGAATTTGCTTGGCGTCCGAATCAATTGGTGAGATGGTATAAACGTGAGAAGGTTGTGGGACCTGGGGTTTAATTTTTTAAAGGCGAGTAATAAATTTATTTTATTATTCGCTTTTTTTGATTTTTAGTTTTAAAATCTTATATTACAACTTTTTAGAGGATTTTTTAATCATGACATTAAAATATTTTTTGGGTCTCATATCTATTACTGCTATGGTGATGCCTTTTTCTGTATTACATGCTGATTCCATTACTGGCGAAGAAGTGACCACACGATTTTCTAATAGTGATGTCTATCCCATTCAAGGCTCTGGCTCATTGGTTGGCAGTGGGCAGGAAGGATATGGTATTCTCAAAGATGTAGTTTATTGGAAGGCAGATGTTGAAGCTACTACTACTACTACTACTACTACTACTACTCCTGGGACGACAACTACTTCTGAGACGACAACTACTCATATCAACAAGGTTGTGTCCTTTCAAGTAAACA
>DAOVZS010000157.1 GCA_030635005.1 Thiomargarita sp.
CCCGTGACTAAAGATTCATCAATAGCAGATTGTCCTTCTAAAATAATACCATCTGCAGGAATATGCTCACCGGGGCGAATCAGTAAAGTTTCCCCTATGCCCAATTCTGCCACTAAAACTAATTCTTCTTGACCTTTATATAACCGTGTCGCCATGGTGGGCACTAAATGTACTAAACGCTCTGCAGATTGTGCACATTGTCGTCTGGCTTGTAGTTCAAAATAACGTCCTGTCAGTAAAAAAAACACAAACATCGCAATCGAATCAAAATAAATTTGTCCCCCATTAAAAACGGCATAAATACTACCCGTAAATGCAAGGGTGAGTGCGACGGCGACGGGCACATCCATGCCAGCTTGTTTGTGGGTGAGATCACGTACCGTATTTTTGAAAAAGGGTTCTGCACAATACAACATAATGGGGAGTGTTAATATGAGATTGACCCAATAAAATAATTGCTTGAATTCAGTCGCAATGCCATACCAAGCCCCTGCATATAAGGCAATTGAAAACATCATCACTTGCATGCCCAATACACCGGCTACCCCAATGCGACGTAATTGTTGTTTTCGTTCTCTCTCTAACAGTTCTTGTTGATGTGCGGGATCATAGGGATGCGCAAGATATCCAATTTGAGTCACTGCTTGTAAAATATCGCTTAAATGAATACGCGCATCATCCCAACGCACTTGTGCCCGATGTGTTGAATAATTGATGCGGACTTCAAGAATACCTGGCAATGTTTGCAAATGTTGTTGATTTAACCAAATACAGGCGGCACAAGTAATGCCTTCTAAAATTAAAGCCGCTTCTCGTATATTGTCTTTTTCATAACGTACAAAGCGTTTTGCAATGGCAGGATTATCATAAATCGTGGTTTGTTGTAAAAAATCGGGCACTAATTCTTGTCCAGTCGGTGCATTACTCGTACGATGATCATAAAAATTATCTAATTTTGCATCTACAATGGCTTGTGCCACTGCTTGACAACCGCGACAACACATGGGTTGGGGGGTGCCTTTAATCGTAACCCATACATCAAGCGTTTCAGGTACAGGCAAACCACAATGATAACAGTGTGACATGATGATCCTCAAAGAATAATAAATAGTCTAAAAAAAACTGAAAACTTTTAATATGAATAAACCTGAATTACTCGCCCCAGCGGGCGTTCTTAAAAATATGCATTATGCTTTTGCATATGGTGCTGATGCGGTGTATGTAGGACAACCGCGTTATAGTTTACGTGTGCGTGAAAATGATTTTAATACACTCGAAAATTTAGAAGAAGCCATCCAAAAAGCACACCTTCTACATAAAAAGATCTATGTCGCCACCAATATTTTGCCTCATAATGCCAAAATAAAAACCTTTATTGCGGATATTACCCCCGTCATTCACATGAAACCGGATGCTTTAATTATGGCTGATCCCGGTTTAATCATGATGGTACGTGAACGTTGGCCTCAAATGAATATTCATTTATCAGTACAAGCCAATGCGAATAATTATGCCAATGTTAAATTTTGGCAAAAAATGGGCTTAAGCCGTATCATTCTTTCACGTGAACTGTCTTTAGAAGAAATTGCAGAAATTCGGCAAGAGTGTCCAGATATTGAATTAGAAGTCTTCATACATGGTGCTTTATGTATTGCTTATTCAGGACGTTGTTTATTATCGGGCTATATGAATCATCGCGATGCGAATCAAGGCAGTTGTACCAATGCGTGTCGGTGGAATTATGCTGTTTTAGAAGAAAAAGAGCGTTCTGGTGAATATATGCCTATATTTGAAGATGAACATGGGACGTATATTATGAATTCTAAGGATTTACGTGCGGTCCAACATGTGAGCAAATTAATAGACATTGGAGTTAATTGTCTCAAAATTGAAGGACGTACTAAATCGCATTACTACACGGCACGCACGACACAAGTCTATCGTCAAGCCATTGATACTGCCGATCAGCCTTTTGATAACAGTTTAATGACGGCATTAGATTTATTAGCCAATAGAGGATATACCGAAGGATTTCTCTCTCGACATTCACATTCTGAAATGCAAAACTACGCATCCAATGCTTCGAGCAGTTTACGACAACACTTTGTCGGTGAAGTTTTACGCTATGATCACGGATTATTAACCATTGATGTCAAAAATCGTTTTTGTCTCGGCGATCACGTAGAACTCATGCGTCCTGAAGGCAATCTGCGTTTTACATTGGAACATCTTGAAAATCAACACGGAGAAAACATCACCGTTGCCCCCGGTTCAGGACATATTGTGTGTATAAAAGCACCTGTACATGACATGTGTCAATATGGATTACTCCTTAAAGTCTCCTAAAACCATCCCCTTGACAGGGGAACGGTATTGCCTATAAGCCTCTCAGACTCTTGATATCAGGCAAAGGAATCGTTTTAATAATCGTTTCAGAAGGTATGGGTTCTCCCGGTTCAACTATTTTATCTTCTTTTGGCATCAATTCAAGAATTTTGGGTACTGCAAAATATCCCACAATGGCAATAATAATCATAATAAACCAAAAACGCCTTTTTTTTCGACGCCGTGTAAATTCTGAATTGGAGCGTGATGGAAAACTTGAATTAAAAGAATTGTTTTTCATAAAAAAAGAGTGTTTCTCCTGTTATCACGTCAATAACATATGAAGTCCAACACATGCTAAAAATACGGCAAAAACTTTTTTCAGCATATTGACAGGAATACTGTGTGCGATTTTTGCCCCTAAAGGTGCACATAATAAAGTCGTTGGAATAATTGCCAAGAATGCAGGCCAATAAATATATCCATTGGCAAAAAATCCCACAGATCCCGATAAGGCAATGGGAAATCCACAGGCTGCTGAAGTTGCAATTGCAATGCGAATAGGCATATGACACCATATTAAAAAAGGCACGGTCAATGTGCCCCCACCAATGCCCACTAAAGCCGATATTTTACCAATCACAACACCGACGATACTTAAGCCCCATACATTAGGGACAGGATGAGGCTGTATTTTCCGATGGCTCACATAGCCCATTTGTACAGAAACAAATAAAACAAAACAGGCAAAAAACTTTTGCAATAAATCACTGGGTAAAGCATCAGCAAGGATTGATCCTAATAAAGTGCCTACAATAATGCCGGGTGTCAATTGCCACACAATGAACCATTGTACAGCACCCCGCCGATGATGGGCAATAATAGATGACATTGATGTGAATACAATGGTAGCCAAACTGGTCCCTATTGCAAAATGCATCAACTTCGTGACAGGAATTTCTGCATTACCTTGAAAAATCCATATTAATACAGGCACAATGACAAGCCCTCCACCTACTCCTAACAAGCCTGCCAATATCCCTGCAATGATGCCTAACAATAATAACAATAATATTTCCATTCTATTCTTATTATGATAACACCGCACTTTGCTTTTTAAGCAATTCTTCAATACCTTCAGTCGCAAGGCTTAACATACGTTCTAATTCATTAGGACGAAAAGCATGACCTTCGGCAGTGCCTTGAATTTCAATATACGCTTGCCCATCCTTCATGACAATATTCATATCTGTTTCTGCCTCGGAATCTTCACGATAATCCAAATCTAAAATAGGCATGCCCTTATAAATGCCTACAGAAACAGCTGCCACAGCGCCATGAATGGGATCTTTATTGATTTTTCGTCTTTTTAATAAATACTGTATCGCATCCATTAAAGCGACATAACTCCCTGTAATGGCAGCTGTACGTGTGCCCCCATCGGCTTGAATCACATCGCAATCAATGGTGATGGTACGTTCGCCTAAGGCTTCTAAATCAACAACTGCACGTAGTGAACGTCCAATTAAACGTTGAATTTCTAAAGTCCGCCCGCCTTGTTTTCCCCGACTGGCTTCTCGTTGCATACGATCATGGGTAGATCGCGGTAACATACCATATTCTGCCGTCACCCATCCTCTTTTTTTATTTTTCAGAAAACGGGGCACGCGTTCTTCAATACTGGCGGTGCATAAGACTTTTGTTTCACCAAATTCGGCTAACACTGATCCTTCAGCATATCGTGTGTAATGACGAGTGAGATTAACTTGACGAAGCTCATTGGGAGCACGACCACTGGGACGCATATTATTTTTCCTTTTTATTAATGTGATGTTAATAATGCTTTTAACTGATAAATCATTTCTAATGCTTGTTTAGGCGTCATATCCTCAGGTGATATTTCTTGGATAGCAGTCACAATCGGATGAACAGGTATGGGTTCTGGTGGTGTTGGGGCAGTAGTTTGCAATAATAAATCTGTTTGTTGGGCAGTTAATTGTTGGGATTCTAATTGTTTTAAGCGGAAACGGGCTTGAGTCACCACACTTTTAGGCACACCTGCTAATAAAGCAACCTGTAATCCATAGCTTTTATTAGCAGGTCCCTTTTTTACCGTGTGCATAAATATCAGTTTATCCTTTTGTTCCAAGGCTTCCAAATGAATATTGGTGATGTTATGAAACAGTTCAGGTAAGCGCGTCAATTCAAAATAATGAGTTGCAAACAGTGTATACGAACCGATTGTATTTGCCAAATACTCCATACAAGCCCATGCTAATGATAACCCATCAAAAGTACTGGTGCCTCGTCCAATTTCATCCATTAAGACCAAACTATTACGGGTAGCATTATGTAAAATATTCGCTGTTTCTGTCATTTCTACCATAAAGGTTGAACGCCCCCCCGTTAAATCATCACTGGCGCCAATACGGGTAAAAATACTGTCAATCGGTCCAATAATCGCTTGCTGGGCAGGAACAAAACTACCAATATGTGCGAGCAAAACAATCAAAGCAGTTTGTCGCATGTACAATGATTTACCAGACATATTAGCCCCTGTAATCAATAACATACATTGTTGACTACTCAATTCTAAATCATTAGGGATAAAAGGTTCATCTTGCACTGCATCTACAACAGGATGTCTCCCTTCAATAATTTTAATATAAGATTTTTCTGTAAATTCAGGGGGATAGAATTTTAAAGTATCAGCACGTTCTGCAAAATTATTTAAAACATCTAATTCAGCCAACCCTGTACTGCTTATTTGTAAATAGGATAAAGATTCTAATAATTTATTTAATAATAACTCATATAAATATTTTTCGCGATTTA
>DAOVZS010000283.1 GCA_030635005.1 Thiomargarita sp.
ATCTGCTGCATTGCCAAGTTCACATAAAAAACCACTTTTACCATCCACAACAATTTCGGGTAATGAAGAACAATTGGTAGCGACAACGGGTACGCCACAAGCCATAGCTTCTGCTGCGACAAGACCAAAACCTTCCCGAACAGTGGGAAAAAGTAATATATCAATCTCTTGATAAAGGGCAGGCATGTTGTCATAAGGTATCACACCGAGCGCTTTCAAAACAGGAGAAACAGAGAATCTTTTATGTGCACGTAATCCGCTGGTATATAGAATATGAATATCCTTATCTAGCTTCTGTGCAATGTCAGGTAATAAATCAGCTCCTTTTCTACGGGTTAGATTTCCCGCAAAAAGCACTTTTATCGGTGTTTTTGCACTTCGTTTACGCGGAACAAAACGATGAATATCCACACCATTATAAATAACACGGATGTCATCATGATACGCTAAATCGTTACGTACAAGATTAGCGGTGAATTGACTCACACTGGTTACTTGAGTTGCTCGTTTCAACGAGGCTTGTGTAAACCATTTTAAATCAGTGCTATGATGAAGTCGTTGCAAGCGTCCACTATATTGATGTGTTAATGCATCAAGGACATAACTGTGAAAACTTACAATGTGTGGTATTTTTTTCTGATTAAAAAAGATGCCATCGTCTGGTGTGGTATGTATCAGATCAGCTGATTTTAAATGACATAAGTAGGGTAATGTGATGGGTAAAAACGTCCACCACGGTGAGTAATGGCATACCTGATAATGTGTGATTGCGTGTTGTAAATTTTTGTGAAGAATATACGCACCATTGCCCGTTGGCATAGGACTGATGATGTTCATGATTATTGTACAACTTTTTTAACAACAGTGGCTAATTTTTGACTTAAGCCTTTTCGGGTATAACGGTCTCTAACGGTGTTATTAGGAGAATATGACAGTTTACCCTTATTTTTTTTCCAGTCATGATAGATTGTTTCAAATCCATCTGCTATAGCATTGCAGTCATTAGGAGGCACTACGAACCCAAAATTTCCTTTTATGATGAGATTTTTTAACGATCCATTGGGAACTAAGGCAAAAATAGGACGTTTTGCCCCTAAATATTCAAATACTTTTCCTGTCATCACCTCTGCTGCTTTTCCATCAGTATTATCAGCACTCATTACTAATAATAAGACATCTGTATGCATTTGATACGCCAATGATTTTTGATGTGTTTGAAATCCTAACATTTCTACAGGTATCATTTTAGCTAACGTTTCAATCAATTTACGTTCATCATTATTAATCATACCCACAAATCGAACCAATATGTCACTGGCTTGGATACGTTTTTGTTGTGCTAATAATTGAAGTGCTGTACAAAAATATTTTGAGGTTTGTTGTGCTTGAAGAGTACCTGTATACGTAATGACTAACCTACCTGTTTTTTTATTAATAACTATTGAATTTTGATCAAAATCGCTTTGATCGAAGCCATTATGAATCACTGTTCCTTTATTTTCTAGGGGTAAACCAGTACGTCGTATAATATTATCAAGCATGGGTTGTGATACTGTCAGAATATTATCTGAATGCACATAAAATTTCTTTTCATATATTTTTTCTATTTGGGCTTGTAGCCAAAGAATAAGCGTTTTTTGACGTACAGGACCTTCTACCATAGAATCCCGTAAATCCATTATCCACGGTAATCCTAATTCTTTTTTTAAATGGTAACCCAGTAAATGTGTACTATGTGGTGGAGAGGTTGTATAGACACAATCTATGCCTTCTTGTTGAGCAATTTGTAATATTTCATCTTTTGTTTCAAAGTACCAAGCACTACAAAAATCCATAAACCATATATATTTCAATCCCAGAAAATAGTAATAGGGATGATTGCTTATTCTTTTTTGATGTTTCAAATGATGATATTTGATAAGTTTTTTACCACCACAACGAATAATTTTTATATTTTGTAAATAATCTAATTCTAAATTACTGTCATCCATGACATATCCCACACTATGTGATCTCGTGAAAACAATGGGTTCTATATCATGCTCTGGAAGATATTTTAGAAATTTAAGAAGACGTTGTATCTGAATACCGCCTA
>DAOVZS010000237.1 GCA_030635005.1 Thiomargarita sp.
ATGGGTAGTACGATAGCAACAATTTTAAGGATTGTTGTGATTAAGTAAAGCAATGCATCCATTATAAGGCGTTCCGATAGTGTTAGGTGGTTGCACTCAGTTCAATTTGTCCATGCCAAGCGCCCAATTCAAGATTGGCAATCTGTCCTGCATAAATTAATACGCCATTATCAGGGACACGTTCATCAATCACTATGGGTAAGTTTACAGTAGCCTGATCCTGTTTGACATGGATTTGCGGTGTATCGCCCAATTGTGCGGCGGTTTTGGCGTTAATATGCACGCCTTGCGTTATTTTAGCATCTTGTGTGCGTTGTAAAGCATCAGCACGTCGTACTAAAGAATCTACTGAATAAATAGGCAGTTCTGTAATACGGTGTAAGCCTGTACTCGTTTCAAAGTTTAGGGAATCAGGCATTGTCCATGCACTTTTATTATCAGGTATAATATCGCCTACTGTTGTTTTTAGCTCTTCACAAATTTGATCCGAGGAGATATATTCAAATCCTTCTAATTTAAGTATATTGCCTAATACACGTAAGATTTTCCATGCTGGACGTGTTTCACCAGGGGGGGGAATAGCACCGCTAAAGCTTTGCCATACGCCTTCAACATTCACGTGAGTGCCTGAGGTTTCTGGAAATAAAGCCATGGGTAAGATGACATCTGCATAGCTTTCCATAGCGGGTGTTAAATAGGGATTCAGAGAAACGACAAAATCTGCTTTATGGAGCGTTTCTAATGCTGCTGCACCATTCCAACTGTCTAATTCTGGCTCTATTCCTAATAATAAATAGCCTTGTAAACCTTGGGTGAGCATAGCATGTGCATCCATTCCTGCCGTAGTGACATCCGCACCTGCAACACCTTTATGGGGTAATGCTCCTGCTAAACAAGCGCCTGCTGTGTTGCCTTCGCCTAAATATCCCAATGTTGCACCACTTAATTTGGCAATAGTGGCTGCTAAAGCCCGAATAACGGAAAATTGTGGATGTGCTGTGGCTAATTGTCCTAACAATATTGTCCGTTGTTCACCTGCTTGTAAATTTTTGGCAATGGCTGTTTGCGTATCATCTACCACGATATCAGATAATAAGCCTGTTACGATGCCTGCAGGTGCTTTTCCTGTATTTATTAATGCTTTGGCAATACCTGCTAATTGTTTGACACAATCTGTGCTAATAATTTTCAGGGCAATCGGTAGATTATATTCATAATCAATAGGATTGACGAGCATGACTTGGGCACCATGCAAGGTAGCTTTACGTAAGCGGTGATTAATTAAGGGTTGTTCCTTGCGAAGATGTGATCCAATGATTAAAGCAGCATCATTATTTTCTAAATTAACAAGGGATTGTCCTAAATAGGGAAATAATGGGGCTTCGTCTTGATCGCTAAAATCTATTTGATGGAGACGGTGATCAATATTTGAGCTGCCCATACCCCGCATTAATTTTTGTAATAAATACAGTTCTTCAATTGTGCTGGTAGGAGAAGCTAAGGCCCCTATGGCACTGCCTTGTTTCTTAAGCCCATCAATAGCAAACGCTAAGGCATTTTCCCAATCGGTATGCAACCATGTATTGTCCTTTTTAATCATGGGTACGGTGAGGCGATCTTGGGCTGTAAGACCTTGATAGCTAAAGCGATCTCGATCAGAAATCCAAATTTCGTTAATCGCTTCATTTTCTTTTGGGGCAACACGCATCACTTTATCGCGACGGACATGTAAATGCAGATTAGATCCCACAGCATCGTGCGGTGCAATCGTATCATATTGTTGCATTTCCCAAGCACGTGCGGAATAGCGGAATGGTTTAGACGTTAAGGCACCGACAGGACATAAATCAATCATATTACCTGAGAGTTCGGAGTTTACATCTTTTTCAATATATGTGCCTACTTTGGTATGTTCACCCCGTCCAGGTGCACCCATTTCTTGAATGCCACTGATTTCTTGGCTAAAACGTATACAGCGTGTGCAATGGATACAGCGTGTCATCTCGGTCGCAATAAGTGGACCGATACTTTTATCAAAGATAACACGCTTACTTTCTTTATATTGCGAGATATCATTACCATATCCAATGGCATTATCCTGCAATTCACATTCACCGCCCTGATCACAAATGGGACAATCCAAGGGATGATTAATGAGTAAAAATTCCATCACTGCTTTTTGAGCAGACAACGCTCTTTCAGAATGCGTCCATACCTTCATACCATCCATAATAGGGGTGGCACATGCGGGCATGGGTTTCGGTGCTCTTTCGACATCTACTAAGCACATCCGACAATTAGCGGCTACCGAGAGCTTATTGTGATAACAGAATCTAGGGATTTTAATCCCATTAGCATCTGTTACTTCAATGAGCATTTGCCCAGCTTTGGCTGGGTAGGGCTTGCCGTTTATTTCTATTGTTACCATTATTTATTGATCCATGTAAACTTTAAATGTGATTTGGATTATGGTATGAAAAAAAAATGACACTGATTTTAGTATATATTATCAGATTAATGTGGTTTGGTGTATTATGCTATTCGTATATTAGCTGATACTCTGTATTTTATGATATTTTTTGGGACGTATTCACATAAATTCCTTAGCACATTGTTGTTTTAATGTAATACATTGAAGATCACTAGAGATAATTCTTTAAAGGAGATACCGATTTGGAAGTCATTATAATTATTTAACTGTTTCGTTGTAGTAGATATGTACTGAAGCATGAATTATACAGCATAATAAGAAAACCTTGTCTTTTCGACAATTGATAGAATAAAGACACAAACAATAGCCTATACCTGTGCATTTTTCCCAACAAAGGAGATAGTTTAGATTTTATGAAAAATGATTTTTTCATATTTTTGTCTAAATTCTATATTGAATGCATCAAAGATAACCTCTCTCCCAATTATCACGTCATGATTATTTTCA
>DAOVZS010000232.1 GCA_030635005.1 Thiomargarita sp.
AATATTTACACTGTTTTTCCGGATGGGCGTTTTGGTTGGATTACATTATATGAATTTGATGATAATCAAAATTTACAAGCCGTGACTTATGCCCAGACAGCTCAGTATCAAAATGGACAATGGCAACTTCAAAAAGTGGAAAAAAATATCATTGGAGCGACTCAAGTCACGCGTCAATATTTAGAAAGTACGATTTGGGATGCTGTTTTAAATCCAGAATTGATTAAAATTGTGAGGGTACGTCCTTATAAATTGTCTATTGTGGGTTTGGCAAAATATATTCAATATTTACAGGAAAATGGACAACGTTCGAAACAATATGAATTGGCTTTTTGGACACGGTTGAGTTATCCCATTGTCGGTATTACGATGATTTTTTTAGCGGTGCCTTTTGTGTTTGGGTCATTACGCAGTGTTGCAGTGGGGCAACGTATTTTAGTCGGTGCATTTATTGGGATTGGTTTTCACATGATTAATCAAGCCAGTGGTAATATTGGTTTGGTGTATGGATTTCCGCCGATGTTGAGTGCTTTATTTCCGTCTGTATTATTTTTGATTATGGCTATTGTTTTAATGCGACGCGTGATTTAAGCGTTCTTTTTTAAGCCTAGGACGTTGCCCTAGGCTGAGAAACCTTATTGAATAATAGATATTTTTTCAATAATCACAGGTTTGGTGGGTTTGTCATTACGTCCTGTTTTTGTTGTTTTAATGTTATCCACCACATCCATGCCTGTAATCACCGTCCCAAATACTGCATAACCCCAACCTCTGGTTGTTTCTGCAGTATAATTAAGAAAGCCATTATCTTTGACATTAATAAAAAATTGTGCCGTAGCTGAGTGTGGTTCACCCGTACGCGCCATTGCAATACTTCCCCTTACATTCTGTAAACCATTATTAGCCTCATTACGAATGGCGGCATGTGTATCTTTCTTTTGGTTTGTTGTTGTAAAACCACCGCCTTGAATCATGAAATTATTAATCACACGGTGAAAAATGGTATTGTCATAAAAGCCTTCTTTAGTATAACGTAAAAAATTAGCAACGGTTTTAGGTGCTTTTTCAGCATCTAGTTGAATCACGATAGTCCCAAAGTTAGTGTGCATACTGATTTTTGTATCAGCACTGTATACTTGTGTGGCTACAAGCAGAAAAAAGAGTGTTATCAAAGATTTCATCAATTAAATTATCCTAATATTTGTATATTTAAAACATATATTATATCATACTCACATTGTAAGATACTTCTCTGCCTCTACCTTTAAAAGGATCACATAAAACCATGTCTAGATATATAACAATTATATTTACACTTATATTAAGTGTATTGTCTATGAATAATGCATATGCTAATGAGAAGCAAACAAAAGGCGTACTCGGTGTTGTAGATGATCCACTTGATTTTAAAGTCAATTATGTGTATCGATCTTCTGGAAATACTGAATTTCTTCCTTTAACTGATAACAGTATTTTGCACAATAATGATGCGTATAAAATCATTTTTACACCCGCAGAAAACAGTTATGTGTATATTTTTCAAAAGGACGGTGCTAATGCCATTTTCCAATTATTTCCCATGACAGCGTTTCAAAACAAGCAGTATGACAATAGTAATCCCGTGCGTAAAAATCAGAAATATTACATTCCTGCACAGGAGAAATCATTTATACTGGATGCACAAACGGGAAAAGAAACGATTTACTTTTTAGCGACAAGACAACGTGATAAAGTGCTTGAAAAACAATATGCACAGATGCTACAGGCACAAAATGCTCAGAATCCAGTCGCGATGAAACAAACATCAACACAGTTTCTACACACCATTCAACAAAAAGGACTTAAAACTATTAAAGATGATCGTCAAAATCTTACTTGGAAAGAACACGGGAAAAAGTTTTCTGTGTTACAACAACGTTTGACAGATATATGTACCGAATGTGTGCATATCCTTCGATTTCAACATCAACCTTAGTTAAATACGTCATTATGAGAAAAATGAGACAAAAAGTGCTTTTTAGCGCCATTTTAATGGGATTAAGCGGTTGGGCAGGTGCAGAACCGCTACGTTTTCCCACCACTGAAGCTGATATTGTGACAGCGTTATCACCGACTTTACAACGAAAAGGTTTGGGGGGAATCACAAGTGATACTGTGAAAGTAGGGGCATTCATTCAATTTGATTCTAATTCTGCCCAGATTAAAAAAGAGTCTTATCCCTTGTTACGAGAATATGCGAAAGCATTACAAGGATCTTTGGCTACGGTGAGGATAGAGATTGCAGGACATACTGACAGTCGCGGGGATGCTGCTTATAATCTCAGATTATCAAGACAGCGGGCACAAGCCGTGCAAGATTTTTTGGGTGTGGATAACACAACAACCTATGTCAAAGCGTATGGGGAAACACAGGCGATTAAGACGAATAATACGCCAGAAGGACGTGCTTATAATCGTCGGGTAGAATTTATTAGGGTGACACAATGATAATTAGAATGCTTTGTTTTATAGTCAGCATCAGCGTTATTTTTCCTGTTTATGCTGCACGTCATGCCTTATTGATTGGTAATGGGGAATATTTACATATCCCCTCTTTAGACAATCCTGTGAATGATGCGAAAGATATGGCGACAGTCTTAACAGGATTAGGATTCAAGAGCATCACAAAACTGAATACCAGTAAGCGTACGATGAAAAAGGCGGTACGTCAATTTGCAAAACGCTTGCGTAATGGCGATGTGGCTGTTTTTTATTATTCGGGACATGGCTTACAATCCAATCAGCGTAATTATTTAGTGCCTAAAGAAGCGGATATTGACAGTGAAACCGATATTGAGTATGAGGGATTTGAAGCTGACTATGTCTTATCACAAATGAAACGGGTCAATAGTAGCGGTGTTAATATTCTTATTTTAGATGCCTGTCGTAATAATCCTTTTCAAACCAATGTTAAAAATTTAAAACAGGGGTTGGCTGAGATGAAAAGTGTTGTGGGTTCTTTATTGGTATATGCTACTGGGCCTAATAAATTTTCTTATGGCGATAAGACAGAACGTAATAGTATTTATACTAAATAT
>DAOVZS010000200.1 GCA_030635005.1 Thiomargarita sp.
ATTCATTTTCGTGTAAGAACAGCCTATAATCGCATTCTCAACAATAAACACTTAAATGTTATTTGGCTTCCTGAATTACTTGAAGACCAACGTTTATCGGGTGATCCCATGACTGTGACAGATATTGAGATTAAGGTTTCTTTTTGGATATTATTGTTAAGGGGGTTTATAGCACTACTCTTCATACTTATGCTTCTAGGACTCGTTATAGCACGTGTGATGCCGTTGTTGACTATTCGTACGGCAGATCGTGGAAAAATCATTAATTTATTAATTTATGATGGTTTAGATGATCCCGGTGCGGTGACAGCAACTAAATTATGTATCTCAGGACAACTACACAGTAAATTAGACAGACAAATTCAAGTGATGCTAGAAGGTTCGCCAGTGCTTGCCACATTATTTCGCGTGACACGCCTTCCCAATACAGGAGAACCGCAAATCACTCTAAAATATCGTTGGCAAAATGAACAGAAGAACAAAACGCATACACTCATGTTATTCGATAAAACGCCCCAAACTTTTGAGGGCTTACCTTCTGGTCATTATATGATTGCTTTGGATTATTAATTAAATTATAACAACCTTCAAGAAACAAAAGGAGACTATTTTATGGCAGTACATGCATTAGTCATGGGCTTTGGGGGCACAGGTACCCAAATACTGACTTTTCTAAAAGAAATGTCTGTATTAAAATACGGGAAACATCCCGATAGTATCAAGTTTTTAGAATTTGATACTATCGCAAGAGCCAGTTGGAAACCAGGAGAGACTATCCCAATTGCAGGAGGGGCTGCTCAAGAGAAAATAGCATCTGGTGAAGAAATCTCATTAAATCCTGATACTGAATATTTTCCTTTGATGGACAGTCATCCTTCTTTGCAAGAGTATGTCACACAACACCTTGCACCCAGTGCTACCAATGTGGACGATTATATTCATCTGAAAGACTGGTTACATACCGCTTGGTTTCAAACCCATATTAATGCAAATAGACTTAATATTAGAGATGGGGCTGCACAACAACGTCAAATTGGACGTTTTGCGATGTTTCAAAATGTACCGGGTATTATGAAACAGTTTTCCCAAGATTTGAATCAATTAATCAGTACTGCTAATGGTGCTACGATTCAAATTTGGCTGGTGGGTTCGGTGGCAGGTGGGACAGGTGCAGGGACAATATTAGATGCTGCTTTTTTAACACGTTTAGCAGCAGAACAAGGTCAATATCAACAAAATATTCAAATCAGTGGCGTATTTGTATTACCAGAGATTTATCAAGATCACACCGGCATTAGTGAAGCACGGGCTTATAGTTTGTTTCGAGAATTAGATCGTTTTCAAGATGTGGGGATTCAAGTACGAGACAAATATGCACTTCCTAATGGACAATGCTCTTCCGAAATCAGTTATGATAAACACAAGACACAACAAGCAACCATCTCTTTGAAATTGTTTGATAATCTCTTTTATTTAGGTATCCCTTGTAAAAATGATGACGAGAGAACAGCATTTTTTACATCTATTGCGAATGCTTTAGATCCCTATTTAGATGAAAAACAAGGACCTACCTTATTAGCTAACTCTATTAATCCCCATGGTGGGGCAGCTGCTTTCGGGGCAGCTAGGCTATATATTCCAAAAGAAAGCTATGCTGAAATGTTTGCTTGGGATGAAGTTTACGAATTGATTCGTGCGATCACCGCTCCAGAAATAAAATCTAACAATGTGACCAATGTTTATTCAGGAGAAAAAGCGGATAGACAAAACAATGCCCGGCAATCTATAAAAGAACTTTTGCCTTTATTTAAAGAATTATTACAGTGGGTAGATAAACCAGAAACAGATATCAATATTTTTGCGACTACACATCTACGACCGCAAACGATTGTCGAAAAATGGTATCAATTAGCAGGTGCAGGTATTTTACAATATCTTGAACTGACAGCAGCTCAACAAGTCAAAATGCGTCTGACTTATATTAATCCTTATCTATCTCTTATCGAAACGGATCGTGCAAAAATACCTGAGAGTAATATTCGGTGCAAAACGTTTGAAGAAAATCGACATACTAAAGGACCCAAAGAAACACAAGAAGAATCTAGAAAACGATTTTCTGAAGAATTAGAACAATGTACTCAAGCTTATACGGGGGCAGGCCTCAATAGTTTTCAAGAGGGGGCTAAAATTGTGGTGGACGCTGTCTCTCAAACCCTTGGCAAAAAAATTGATGAATTGATTCAAAATGTCTTTACCCAACAGCCTAACATTTCTTGGGATGAAGCGAATCCAAATCAAGGGACTGTCATGACACGGCTTTCTAATGAAATAGCATGGGTAAAACAATATTTAGAAAATATCCACAACATTATTTCCATTAGTTTAAAAGCCCTTAAGCAACAAGAAGGGACACACAGTCAACAACTTGTTAATAGCAAAAATCTTTTGGAACATACAAAATCACGTATATGGAGAAAGTGGGTAGAAGCACCGCAACAAAAATTACGTCAAGACTGCTATCTTTATATTTGTTGGTATCAAAACCACGCTTTATTAACAGATATGCAGAAAATATTGCTTGAAGTTCAAAATAGATTTACAGAATGGGCAAATGCTTTTCAAGGCGTTATTCAAGATTTAGCAGTCAGTCATGCGGATAGAAAGCATAATGCAGCTTTAGAGATTATCAGACGCGAACATCAGACTCCTTTGTCTAGTCGATTACTGCGCTTAGCCAAGAATTCCAATGCATTAATTAGCTGTGAGCCTAAAGACGTTAATCAAAATTATGATGTTGAAATGCAAGGTTATAAAGAGGAAATGCGTGAGTTAGCGGTGCAGGATAAAGGCATACGTTTAGCACATCAATTGTTAGGGAATGCGCATTGGGAAGCAAAAGTGGATGATAAGGGCAAACCTCAATTAGAACTACGGGCACAATGGGGTAATCAGGCATCATCTATTCAAGACTTACGAACATTCCATCACACACTCTATCAGTATTTTAGAACTGTCATTGATGGCAAACTGGTTTCAATAGATATTTTTGATTACTTACTGTATGCCCAACAACAGCAAGCAACCGTGCCCCAAGATATTACAACCTTATTGGGTGAACGTTCTTCAATACTCTTAAATGCAGGACAAGCTACACAAACAACAAAGTTTAATTGGATTTATAAAGCACCGACTGATCCCATTAAAAGTAATTTCATTGATGTATTACAATCAAAATTAACAGGTGCAGCTAATCCAGAAAGTAACCATTCTGATCCCAATTCTTTAACATTATTAAGAACATGTTTTCCTACTGTGAATCAGATCAGTAATTTGACACAATGTCAAAATGCTTACATTTCAAAACAAATGGATGATTTAAATGACAATGCACATCACGATAAGGATTTATATCGTGCTCAAATTTATCATCCCTTTAGAGCAGAATTAGAAGCTTGGAATATTGAACGGTGGTATTATCATCGTTTACATCAAGAAAGTATTACGGCAGATAAACATATTTCTCCTCGTGTCACGCGTTTCTTGTCATATCCAGATATGATGCAGGTTTTTGTTCGGTGTATTGCGACTCAGACGATTGAAAAAGTTGAGAAAATAGATTCAAATGGATTACAATACACAATATGGGTATATCATAATAGTGTGACTGAAAAAGATATCGATCTGACCACCATGAATGAGCCAAAAGCAGATGTCATGAGAGCAGCTGTGATTTTTGTATTGCGCCAAAAAGAAGCGAAATCAGGGGGAACTACTCAAATTATTCTCAAACATGCCCTACAAAGCGTTGTGAAAACGGCACAAACGGCACAAAAAAATGTTAATGAGATGGTAGAAACCTTTGTGGGCAAACCGACTGATTCTGAAAGTTCTCAAACACTGGATACTTTTTTGGAAAACAATTTTGATATTTCTGGTTTAAGTCCTTTAATGGCAGAACGTGAAATACAAAATTTAAAGATTATTTTTCAGTTTTATGGAGACA
>DAOVZS010000160.1 GCA_030635005.1 Thiomargarita sp.
AATCATAAAGGGTATCCCTTTAACATGACTACAATATTCTTTGCGTTGGGCTTTATCTAATTGCGTTTGTGCCAATTGAACCTGTTCTAAGGCAAATCTTGCCCGTTGTTGTTGCATGGTTTGCATTATGTATTCGCTTTTTTTACTTTGATACGACACCAGCCCATACCCACGGTTTCATTGCCACCCAATTGTAAGTAAGGATGTGCAGAAAAGAGATCGGTAAGAATATGATCTAAAATATTTTTAGCCGTTTTCTGGCTTTTGTTTTGACGGGATTTTTGGGCGACTAAACCACAATACAGTAAAGTATCTGGTGGCAAGGTTTCTTCATACCACAACATACCCTGTTTAACAATTTTAGTCTCATTATCTATGGCAATATGTGCATTTACAGGGGTCGCATATCTGGAAATATGGGCAAAGAGTTCATTACTCACAATGGTGAGTTGTTCACATAAGGCTTTTTTAATATCATCTCCCTCAATAAGTTTTGCAATACTTCTCGCCACCTTATCAACTTCTGCATGCGGTTGCGTTGTAAACCGAAATTCTTCTAAAAATAACGGAGCTTCTGGTAGTGGCTTAGAAACCAAGGCTTTATCTTTAGGTATGCTAGGCACCGTAAAATCATTACCCTCTGCTAATCCTAAACGACGCCAATCAGATTGCCAGCGTTGTAATATCGCTGGGCACGTCACCCATTTAAAATGTCCTGTCAGTGATCGCACAGGTAATAATAATAATCGGGCATCGGTGACAGCAAGAGCACCTGCATGATCTGACCCATGTTGCATATCAGGACCAAATACCTCAACAACCCATTTTTCTTCCTGCTGACGTTGTTCGGCTAATGCCCGCAACGCCCCTTTTACTGCAGAACCATACACACAAGGCCATCCTGTATGAGATTCACGTTGAATAGGGAGATCGATCACACCGAGCATTTGTCCTGTGCCCGCATGTAATGATGTTTCAGTAAGCATGCCAAGCATGGCTGTTGTTTGTGTCATTTGTGTTTTTTGTCCTATTTATATATGTTTAAGTACGATATTCTTATTTTTTTCTTCTTCAAAATGGCATTGTACTGATTCTCGAACTTGCTGATGCAATTCTGTGAGATTGTCAGCTTCAGTATAAATGGATGCATTAATGGCTTTTGCTATATATCCACCTTCTTCTGCATCTTCAACAATAAAAGTAATTTCATTCATAATATAATGTATTCCTATTTATCTTACCAAATACCAACCGCTATCTCACCACGTCCTAATGCCGTTTCTATACCAATGTGATAGCCATGTAGTTTTGTGGCATCACCTTCTTTAACGTTACAAAACCAAACGCTACCCGCAGGTATCAGACTAATCACATCTCTGGGTTTCTGATTGGCTAAATCCCAACCGCCTTCTCGAAGCGCTTTGCCCAGTACTGCAGTGATGATGTTCAGTTTTACACCGTGAATGGTGCCTTCCCATTGTGTTTCAGAAGATTTTTGAACTTTTGTAAAGCCTTCAGGTAGCCAGTTACCCTCTAAATTTGCGGGTGTGAGTAAGGTTAATGTGATTTTCTTGGTTTTTTTCACATTGGGTGCAGCTAATTTTGGTAATTCTGAATGTATTTCGATGTCTGCTAATCGTCCTTCACCGCCTAAACGTATACGCTCAGCATGTTCTACATGATGTAAATTATTTTTAATGCCTGTGACAATCACACCGATTTTCAGGTTATCTTCACAAAATTGTAATTTCTGTTCTTTATCCAAATGAACATTACGAATACGTACATGTTGATTTTGATATAATAAGCCTTCTTCAACCGTACGTCGTTCTGGATGAATCCCGATGCCTAAACGCTGTTCTTTATCAAATAAATCTTTTGCATAATGATAGTTGGATGGATTTTCTCCCCTTAATACACGTTCTAAATCTGCAGCCGTCAACCAAGCATTGTCTATTGGTTTGGCACCCGCTATGAGTGTTTCAAGTTCGGGTAAACGGACATAGCCAAGATCACATTCTACGGGATCACCGGGGCGTAAGCGTGTTAATTGAGCGTCTTCTTCTTTTTTAAGCAGTGTCAATGGGACAGGATATAGGCGTTCTCCTTGATAGATCAAATAAGGACCGATAAGCTGTAATTGACCTAAATCATCTCCTATGCCAATTTGGTCATGTAATGCTTTATAAGTTTTACCTTTATTAAAGAGTTCCCAATTGACATGTTCTTGTTCACCGATATAAGTGCGTATAGCCCCTGCAATTGTTCGTGCAGATGGCGGGAATACGGTGGACAGTTGTGCCCCACCAATTGAATCAGAGGGACGAGATTCTCTAAAAAACCACGTATCCAGTTGTGTAAAAACCCATTGTTTGGCAGTCATTATTCTTACATTCCTTTAGTAGCTAAAAAACGGACTAAAAAAGCACCATCTGCTTTTAAATGTTCTGAGGGTTCACTAAATCTTTCTTTATTATTGTCATTGAGTATTCTAGTGACAGAACGACATTGTGTTAAAAGAAGGGTGATTTTTTCTTTAGCCTGTTCGAGCGTTATCTTTTGATTATCACCAGACGCCATATAATCCACCGCTAAGAGTGTAATGGCTTGTTCTGGTGTTAATATAGCGGTTTTTTTCGTTTTTACTTTAAACTTGTGTGTCGGTTTTTTTACAACAATTTTTGTAGGCGGATTGAGTAAATCAAAACGTTCTTGAATTTTATAAAAAAATCCACTACTAAAAGTCGTCTCTCCCTTATCATCTTGAGAAAATTCATGAGCAAGTTGTTCTATAAAAAGAACACCGTCTTCATTCAATGCTTTTTTCCAAGGCATTACCCATTCTAAGGCTTTCCCTCCTGGTTTCCATACACGTACTGCAATAGAATCACGTCCAGATTGATCTTTAGCGATGTTATCTAATAATCCATGTGCATCACGTAGTATTTTAGTTAAAGGCATTTTAATATGGGCATATTCTATTGCACCCGACAATGTTGACCCGATTCCTTTTCCTTTAAAAGACTTAAGATAACAGTCTCGTAATTTTTTGGCACATGCAAGCGCATCTTCTATCGGATGTATCGCAAGTACATCATCTCCGCCCGCATACACTAAAAACCCATTGTGTGCTTTAACAATATCAGGTACTTCACGTGTAAACTGATCTAAAGCATCTGAAATTTTAGGTTGTTTGTCAGTATCACTCATATGTTTGCCCAGTGAATCACCATCCATGAGTAATATGGCATAAAAGGGAGAAGGTTTTTTAGCTATCGAAAGTGCCTTCAAGGCTTTTAACATGCGTTTGGCTTCTGGCTTGTTCTCTTTTTCATTGAGTAGCGTATCTTCAAAAAAGACTCTGCCATCTAATGCTTTTAAACGCCACGATGTTTGACCTATTTTTTGCTGAACAGCTGTTGTAATACAACTGATATCTGTTTTCCACTCACCGTATTCTGGATCAAAGGCATGGGCTGCTTCTTGTAATTCTGTTAATTTTGCCTCGTCTTCAGTCTTAATGACGTTTGCCAGCCAATGAGCTACTGCCAAATAGGAAACTGATGGCACACCTGTTTCAAGTGTCCAACCTTTGAGTTGCCAGCCACCGCCAGGCATACTAATATTTTTATGAATCCCAAGTTTCCCAAAATACTGTGCAAAACGTCGTTTGACAAACGCAATCGCACATAAATGTTCATTTTCGGCTAAATCTCTTTTATTCTTGATACGTGTCCGAATGGGTGCCCAAAAGGCATTAATCTCATCTTGTGAATAAGTACCTGATAATTCTTGCCAACCATCCATAATCATACATTTAATGCCCGGTTCAGCAGGCGCAAGATGATTACGCCAATTTTTACGGCGATCGAGTAAATTAGATGCTGTGGGATCATCAGTGAGTGCCCAACTAATTTCAAAAAAACTGCTGATTTGTCGATCCCAAATCTGACGATGAATGGGATTATCAGGCAAAATATCCGCTAAATCCTCTTTCCACACGATTTCAGCCAATTCACGCCAGGCTGTTTGCACACTTTCTACCACGATGTGGGGATCAAAATCTTTAGGCACTTCTGCTTTTAAGGCTTTAAAGCGGTTAGGCACGCTACCTTGAACAGGACGTTCTGGTTTACCTTGTCCTTCTATCCAATTAAGATAATTTTCGTCTGGCTTAGGAAATATGATTTTTCCTTGTGCATCTTGTTTTTGCACAGAACGCATGGCCACAGCTGTAAGCCACGACAAAATAAAAGAACCTGCCCAAAAGTCACGGGTTCTACGGGCTTGTGCCACAAATCCTTGCACGGGACCTATGGTAAAATGTAGATAACGATGTTCGCTCATATGATCGGTTCCTTACAAAATTCTGACACGGATTTATAAAATTTTGTCAAATTTGATTGCGGATATTTCGGATGAAATACTGCGGGCAAATAAAGCACACAGCTTACAAAAGTACCATCTTTAAGAGGATGTATATGAAATAATAAGGGGCTACTGCGACGATTAACGTCATCTACACCTTGTAAAGGTAATCCAAAAGGTATTTTTACGCTACCGCGTAATTCGCTTGGTTGTCCTCGGTAGTTTTTATAATCATTACCTACTGTACTATGTGCATCACGTGCTTCTTGCTCAGAGGCACTAATAATAAAATCACAATATTGACTTAAGGCAGAATAGGGGGGATAGTCTTGAATATCATTTCCATATTTTTTGAGATATTGACTGATCTTTTCTTGATATTGTATGCGGGTATATTGAAATGATTCAGATGCTTTTTGGTTATATTCAAGCGAGATTAAGCTGACAGAACCAAAACCACGACGTGAACGTGCTCCCAAACCTCCAAAAAGTCCCCATACTTTTAGCGTTTCTTCCAATTCTTGGATTAAATTAGAATCTTTTTTAAAGCAGAAAGAGAGGGTAAATTGAGTATTTTTCCCTTTTTCTAAAAGACTATCACGGTGATCCTGATAAGTCGCTGCTCCTGGTGTTCCTGATTTTAGGAGTCCAAACCCCAAATAGCCACTCCCAGTATTATTTTCTGGCCAACTCTTCTGTGTTGTTAATTTGGGTTGTTTGGTCACTTGCAACAAAAACGCCCCTTGTCCTCCCTGCTGATCTTGTACCG
>DAOVZS010000236.1 GCA_030635005.1 Thiomargarita sp.
GAGTTTGGGAGTAATTAATCGTTTTGGAGTCACACGTCCATCTTCTAAAACTTCTCCAATACCTAAAAAACGACCATCTTCTGCAAATAATTTAACTTTTCCACTTGTAGGCGTATTAGAAACTTGTACGGGTTGACCATGTTGTATATAATAGGTCAATTCATCTGTTAGCCATACTTCAGGCCAATGAGAAAGTGCCGACTGCATGGGTATCAGTAAGTCATCTAATCCCTCTAATCCCTTTTCTGCCAGTTGTTCAAGTGTGTCAAAATTAAACAAGTCATGATAATCACCTACTCCAATACGATGTAAAGCACTTAAATGTGCACCACATCCTAAGACTTCACCGATATCTTCTGCTAAAGTCCTAATATACGTCCCTTTGGAACAATGTACTTCTATGGAGAGGTGAGTGTTACTCCAACTATGCATTTTAAGGAGATGAATAGTCACAGCACGAGATTTTCGTTCAACTACTTTACCTTGACGTGCTAATTTATAAAGTGCTTGCCCTTTATGTTTCAGAGCAGAGTACATCGGAGGCACTTGTTGAATGGGTCCTGTAAATAATTGGACCACCCTATCAATCTTGTCTTGATCAATATTCTCAGGTAAACGTGTTTGTAACACGTCGCCTTCTGCATCTCCTGTTGTTGTCGTCTCTCCAAGCACGACTTCCGCCAGATAATATTTATTAGCTTCCAATAAAAAACGGGATAATTTTGTAGCTTCTCCTAAACAAATGGGCAATAAACCCGTAGCAAGATTATCTAAACTACCCGTATGTCCTGCTTTACGTGCTTGATATAAACGTTTAACACGCTGTAAAGCTGCATTAGAACTAATACCCAATGGCTTATTTAATAATAGGATGCCATGTACATTACGTCCGAATCGTCGTTTAGCCATGGGGAAGTACAGAATCAATTAAGGCCGATAAACGGCTACCATATTCAACTGAACTATCATGTATAAATTGTAAGCGGGGGGTCGTACGTGTACTTAAACGTTGGGATAGATGATATCTTAACTGTCCGCTTGCATCGTTAAGATATTTCATCACCGTGATCATATCTACTGTGCCACCCAATACCGTTATATAAATACGTGCTGATTTAAAATCAGGCGCAATATCTACGCTTGAAATTGTGAGCATACCTAAATGTGATGCCGTGATTTCTTTACGGATAATATCAGATAATTCGCGTTGAATGAGTACATTCACACGTTGACTACGCTTAAATTCTTTCATACAGAATCTTCAAAAATCGTTATCAGTTATCAGTACATATAAGAACTGATAACTGAACACTGTGCGTTAAAGTGTGCGTGCAATCAATTTTCTTTCATACACTTCAATTTGATCACTCACCTTAACATCATTATAATTTTTCACTCCAATACCACATTCTGTGCCAGAAGTAACTTCCAACACATTATCTTTGAAGCGACGTAATGATTCCAATTCTCCTTCATAAATGACAACATTATCACGTAATACACGAATAGGGCTATTACGTTTAATAACGCCATTAATGACTAAACAACCTGCAATTTCCCCAAATTTGGGAGAGCGGAAAATATCACGTACTTCAGCTAAACCAATGATTTCTTCCCTGACTTCTGGTGAAAGCATACCACTTAATGCTTTTTTCACATCCTCTATTGCTTCATAAATGACACTGTAATAATGCAAATCTATATTTTCTTCCGTGATCACACGTTTTGCACCAATATTAGCACGAACATTAAATCCAATGACGATAGCACTGGCTGCCACTGCTAAATTAACATCTGATTCGTTAATACCACCCGCTCCGCTCGCAACAATATTCACTCTCACTTCATCGTTAGATAATTTTGTTAACGCATCACATAACGCTTCTACTGAGCCATGAACATCTGCTTTAAGGACAATATTAAGCGTATTGACTTGTCCCGCTTGTAGATGCAAAAACATATTTTCCAAGCTTAATGATTGCTGACGTGCTAATTTAACATCACGATATTTACCTTGTCTAAATAACGCAATTTCTCGTGCTTTACGTTCATCAGGTACTACAATTGCCTCATCGCCTGCATTGGGAACGCCTGATAATCCAAGTACTTCTACAGGAATAGAAGGACCTGCGTGCTCTAAAGTTTTACCATTTTCATCGAGTAGTGCACGCACACGCCCAAATTCTTTACCTGCTAAAAGGATATCACCTTTTTGTAATTGACCACTTTGAACAAGCAAAGTTGCGACAGCCCCCCGTCCTTTATCTAAACGTGCTTCAATAATCACGCCCGTTGCGGGTCCTTCGATAAGGGTCGTTAATTCCAATACTTCAGCTTGTAATAAAATGGCATCTAATAAATCATCAATCCCTTCGCCTGTTTTTGCTGAAACAGGTACGAACATGGTATCACCGCCCCATTCTTCTGGAACAACTTCTTTAGTCACTAATTCTTGTTTAACCCTTTCCGGATCAGAACCAGACTTATCAATCTTATTGATAGCAACAATCAGGGGGACATTAGCAGATTTGGCATGTTGTATTGCCTCGATGGTTTGTGGCATCACACCGTCATCTGCTGCCACCACTAAAATGACAATATCGGTGACTTTAGCGCCCCGTGCTCTCATCGCTGTAAATGCTGCATGTCCAGGGGTATCTAAAAAGCAAACAGTCCCTTTTTCTGTATCTACATGATAAGCACCGATATGTTGCGTAATGCCCCCCGCTTCACCTGAGGCAACTTTAGTTAAGCGAATATGATCAAGTAAAGATGTTTTTCCATGATCAACATGTCCCATAATTGTGACGACAGGAGAACGGCTTACTTGTTGACCTGTTTGCTGATTTGATTGAATTAAACTGTCTTCAATTTCATTTTCTTTCAGCAATTTAGCAGTATGTCCCATTTCTTCTACAACAATGGTTGCAGTGTCTTGATC
>DAOVZS010000020.1 GCA_030635005.1 Thiomargarita sp.
TAAGATGGTTAAGAACGCTTATGATACGATTTAAGAAATGAACCACAAGTCATGATATTAAAAACATTTACTGATTTAAACTACGGCCACCATCCACATTAATCACCTGTCCTGTCACATACCCTGCATCACGAATTAAAAATAAAACAGTTCGTGCAATTTCTGTCGGATCTCCTTGACGATTGAGCGCAATATTAGCAAGAATACGTTGTTTCGTTTCTTCATTCATCCCATTATCAGGCCACAAAATAGCACCAGGAGCAACCGCATTAACACGAATGTCAGGTCCTAATTCTCGTGCTAATGTTTTGGTGAGCATGATTAAACCTGCTTTTGCAGTAGAATACACAGGATGCGATTTCATGGGACGTTCTCCATGAATATCAACTAAATTAACAATGCAGCCTTGATATTTCATTAAATATGGGGCTGCTGCTTGAGACAGAAAAAAAGGGGCTTTGAGATTCGTGCCTAATAAATCATCCCATTCTTTCTCTCCCACTTGACCTATTGGGGTAGGATAAAAACTTGAAGCATTATTGATTAAAACATCTAAGCGATGATAATAGCTTACTACTTCTTCTACCATATCTTTTAATCTTTCTATATGGTGTAAATCGCCTTGTAATAACATCACTGAATTTGAACGTTGTGCATTCAACTCAGCTTGTAACGCATTTGCTGCAGTTTTTGAGTGCCTATAGTGTAATGCTACATTCATGCCTGTAGCATGTAATTGACGTGCAATGCTGGCTCCAATACGTTGCACGGCACCAGTGATTAAGGCTACTTTCGGTTTTGTAGTTTGCATGATTTGTTTTTCTTAATAATGATTGAATAGTGTCATTTATAAAATAGGATCAGTATCTTCAGGATACTCAATGTGTTCAATTTCTGGTTTTGGAAGTGATTTTCCAATACGTACGTCTCCATCTACTCGTATTAAATGTTGCGTTTCATCAAAAAATAATGTGATACGACGTTGCTTTCGAATTTGATTCGTTTGTTTTAAACTATAAATATAATCCCAACGTTGCGATTGGGTAATATCCTTTAATAACGGTGTACCCATAATAAATTGCACTTTTCTAGCGGGCATATTTAATTCTAATTGAGCGAGCATTTCCTGTGTCACTATATTACCTTGTCGAATATCTATTGTATATATAGAACAGCTACACAAAAAAAAGCATAACAAAATCAATAATAATGAACTTTTGAAGTTTAGAAGCATTTTTCGGTCAACCCGTTATTAATCAATTAATAATTTTTTTCATTATATCATATATCTCTTCCAGAATATTTATGGAAACTCAAGATCTGAAAAAAGTGGGTTTAAAAGCAACTTTACCCCGACTACGTATCCTGCAATTATTAGAACATAGTCAACAACGCCACATGACTGCCGAAGATATTTATAAAGCATTATTAGAAACGAGAGATGATGTTGGCTTGGCAACCGTTTATCGTGTATTGACACAATTTGAGACAGCAGGTTTAGTCGTTCGTCACCATTTTGAAAATGGTTTATCAGTATTTGAGTTAAATGAAGGACGACATCATGATCATCTTTTATGTATCAAATGCGGACAGGTCGTAGAATTTCTGGATAATGTGATTGAAAAACAGCAATGTACAATTGCGCAAGAATATGGCTTTGATATTACTGATCATTGTTTATACATTTATGGTATTTGTTCCAATTGTCAAATTAAGAAATCTTAATAGTTATGCATTATCAATATAATTGACACTGTAAATACATAATATAAGAATATTATTATATAAACGTCTGTATAACAACATTTTTTGTGGTGATTTATATCATTTTTTTATCAAATAAATCACGAAATAATGCTTTGTTTTTAAAAAGATTTTTAATATAAATTAAGATTCGTCTGAAAAAAGACTTGAAATTTAAATTTTGTGTACTTATTATGAGATTCATGATTGATAGACATAAAATTTAAATGAGGTGATATGTGATGAGAATATTTAAACCTATTGCACTTTCTATAGCCGTCTGCAGTTTGGCATTTACGGGTGCACAAGCAGCGGTGACTCAAGTTGAAGGACAGGCAGGGGGCGGGATTGTACCTTGGGGATTGCTGTCTGGGGGACCTACTGTTTCTACCACTTGGGTAGATACGGGAGAATATACATTAAGCAGCACTGCACTACAAACGTCCTTTGCGAAATGGGTTGAAGTGTCTTATGCAAAAATGACTTTTGATCCGGGAACTCCGCATCCTGTAGGTCATATTGATTTAGATGTGTTCGGTGCAAAATTGAGATTGCTTGAAATGAGTGATACGATGCCAGCGCTTGCATTAGGTGTTCAGTATAAAAAGCAAAATGGAAGTACGGGTCTGAATGGTATTTTAGAGGCCATGGGTGCTGATGACAGTGGTGTGGATATTTACCTAGCAGCAACTAAGATAATACCCGTAGCAGGTAAAAAACTGTTATTGAATGGGACAATTCGTGCGACTAAAGCCAATCAGATAGGTATTTTAGGATTTGGTTCTAGTTCTGATGATAGTTATCAAGCACAATTTGAAGGTTCAATAGGTGTTTTCCTGAATGAAAAAACAGTGTTGGGTATAGAATATCGTATGAAACCAGACAATCAATTAACATGTAAATCGGAATATGAGGCTTGTCCAGGAGATTTTACTTGGAACGAGGATGATTGGAGTGATTTATTTTTTGCCTATTTCCCCACTCCAAATATGGCAATCGTTTTTGCAGCCGCTATATTTGGTGATGTAGCCCCTGTTGCTAATCAGCATTCTGGTTATAAAGGAAATGATCAACGTGGTATATACTTACAAGTTCAGGCAAGTTTTTAATGTTTGACTCCTTTGAGCCCCTCTATTAATGAGGGGACATATTTTAAATTATTGTGTATTCAGTTGTTCTAAAGCCATTTGTGCACCTGTTAAACCTTGTTTAGCAGCTAAACGAAACCAATGAGCCGCTTGCGTGTTATCTTGTGTGATACATTCCCCTTGCATATACATAAATCCTAAGCCATGTTGTGCTAAATCAAAGCCTTGTTCAGCAGCAGCGGTCATCCAATGCACCGATGCTTTGGGATTCACGACCATGCCTAAGCCATTTTGTGCCATCACAGCAAGACGATATTGGGCATCAGGATGACCTAATTCGGCTAAAGGATGTAATAATTTGTAAGACAAAGGAAATTCTTTCGCTGTAAAAGCTTCAATACCACTTGTTAAAGTCATCAAATCATTGTCTGAAAGTTCAAGCATGTTTATCCTCTTTTTCAATGTGTGTTATCCCACCCATATAAGCATGTAAAACAGTCGGAATCGCAATTCGTCCATTTTCGTCTTGATAATTTTCCATTATCGCCACTAACGTACGCCCAACTGCTAAACCTGAGCCATTAATGGTATGTAATAATTCAGGCTTTTTAGTGTCAGGTTTACGCCACCGTGCTTTTAAACGACGGGCTTGGAAGGCTTCAAAATTACTACAAGAAGAAATTTCTCGATAGTTTTTTTGTCCTGGCAGCCACACTTCTAAATCATACGTTTTAGCAGCCGAAAATCCTAAATCTCCACTACATAAATTCATGATACGATAAGGTAATTCTAAACGTTGTAACACCGTTTCAGCATGTGTTGTCAGGGCTTCCAAAGCAGCATAAGAGTCTTCTGGGGCGACTAATTGTACTAATTCAACTTTTTCAAATTGATGTTGACGAATCATTCCCCGTGTATCTTTACCATAATTTCCTGCCTCACTCCGAAAACAAGGCGTGTGTGCTACAAACTTTGCAGGCAAATCCTCTGCTTTCCAAATCATATCACGTGACATATTCGTAATAGGCACTTCAGCAGTTGGGATTAAATAATAATCTTGTTCAACAATTTGAAATAAATCTTCTGAAAATTTAGGTAATTGTCCCGTTCCTCGTAAACTGTCTGCATTGACCAAATAAGGGACATTGACTTCAAGATAACCATGCTCTTCGGTATGTAAATTGAGCATAAATTGAATTAAAGCCCGATGCAAGCGGGCTAAAGGACCTCGTAATAATGAAAAACGTGCTCCCGTGATCTTAGCAGCTGTTTGAAAATCAAGGACACCTAAGGCTGTGCCTAAATCAACATGATCTAGCGCATCTTGTTCAAAAACAGGGCGTACTCCCCATTGGCGAACTTCAACATTATCTTTTTCAGTACTTCCCTTGGGAACACTTTCATGTGGCATGTTAGGCATACTCATTAAAATATCATTCAAATGAGCTTGAATCGCCATAGTCTGTGCTTCTTGAACTTTGAGTTTTTCACCCAATTGTGACACATTTTCTAACAATACCGTAACATCTTCACCTGCTGCTTTGGCTTTACCCACAGCTTTGGCATTTTGATTGCGCTGACTTTGTAACTGTTGCGTGTCTACCTGATTTTGTTTACGGCTGGCTTCTAATTTTTCTAAACGAATCGCGTCAACCACAAAGCCACGCTGTCCTAATTTTTCGACCACTTCATCTAAATGATGACGTATTTTATGTGGATCAAGCATATCAATTTCTCAATTATCAATAATAGAAGCAGACCAAAACACAATATGATTGGGTTTCACTAAATGCTTCAAATGGGATAAAACAGAGGTGATTTTCTCAGGGGTATCAAAAAATTCTATGATTACGGGCATATCTAAAGATAAATCGACTAAATGAGCAGTATGCATTTTACCTGATTGACCAAACCCACTGATACCGCGTAACACGGTGACACCACATACGTGACTATCGTCATGTAAATAATTTAATAATGTTTTTAAGCACTCCTCCGCCTCTGTCAAATAAATGCGTACCATTGTAATTTGTTTCATAATTGTCGAGCCAACTGCATGCCTACCCAAGTCGCACATAAACATAAGAAAAGACTCAAAGAGACATTTAATAAGGCTTTGAGATGTTCTCCCGTTTCAATGAGACTTAAAGTTTCTAATGAAAATGTGGAAAAAGTGGTAAATGCACCCAGCATACCAATTAATAAGGCAGCACGCCATTCTACACTTATAAATCGTTCTAACATGAAAATATATAGAAATCCCATTAAAAAACACCCTAAGACATTAACCACTAAGGTGCCATAAGGAAAATCTCGCCCTAACAGGCTATAAATACCCGTAGAGACCCAAAAACGTAATAGTGCGCCAAGTGCACCTCCGCTAGCAATTGCAATAGAATGCATCATATTTAATTACTGAAGACTGATGGTGCCTTTAATCTCTTGACTTAATATATTGGCCATTGTTTGTCCAAATCGTTGTGCCAAACGTTCTAAATAATCTGGTTTTAAAGTAAAATCTCTCAACTTTTTAACCTTAATAATCTCACGAGCCACATAACTGCTACTCCCCAATCCATCGACTAAACCTAAAGCTAATGCTTGTTCACCCGTCCATATTAAACCAGAAAAGAGCGCTTTATTATCTAAAAACTTCTGATAATCTTCTACTGTCAAACTCTTTTTACGTCCTTTTTTGACGACGTTAATAAACTGATCATGGATATCTGTGAGTAGCGTTTTAATATGGGCTTGATCTTCTGGATTAGCTGGTGAAAAGGGATCTAAAAATCCTTTGTGATCTCCGGCTGTCATTAAACGACGTTCTATGCCCAATTTTTTCAGGGTATCTACAAAACCAAACCCATCCATTAAAACACCAATAGATCCCACAAGACTGGCTTTATCAGCATAAATTTTATCAGCACCTGCTGCAATATAGTATCCACCAGATGCACAGATATCAGTGATCACCGCATACACAGCAATATCTTTGTATTTTTTTCGTAAACGAAGCAGTTCATCATTAATATAACCCGCTTGCACAGGACTTCCCCCAGGACTGTTAATACGCAAAATGATCGCACTGGTATTTTTATCTTTAAAAGCACTACGTAAACTGGTGACAATATTATCTGCATTGGCAGCAGTATTACTGGCAATCACCCCATCAATATCAATCAATGCAGTATGTTTTGTATCACTGGATTCACTCTTGAAAAATAAATCGGGTTTGACCACAAGTATCAAGGTGACAAACAAGTAAACAAAAAACAAAAATATAAAAAACAAACGCCACCGACGTGCACGTCTCTGCTCATTAAGCGTCGCAAAGGCGAGGCGCCTTAAAGTATCACGTTCCCAGTTTTCATCCAAAGTGGGGTCATTCTTTGACATCGTATTATATCCTGTAGTAAATAAATATCATCAATCATTCAAAAAATTAATGCGTAACATGAGTCAATCAGTTAAAATGTAATGTATTATTGATCCAACTGCGTTAATACGTGTTGCAAAGAAGGGGGTAAAGGGGCTTGTACAGTAACATGATATTTGATATCAGGAATATGAATCTCTAATTTTTCAGCATGTAAAAATAAACGCTGCTGCCCTTCTTGATTAAACGCATCATGATTATATTTACGATCTCCTATAATGGGATGCCCTTGATGCGCAGTGTGAACACGAATTTGATGTGTACGTCCCGTTAAAGGTCGTACACGTAATAAAGTAGTTGTGAGAAATTGTTGTTCAATGTTAAAATGAGTAGTTGCGGATTTACCTTGAGTACTCACACGCACAATACGCTCTCCTGATTGCAAATGTGTTTTATATAATGGAGCGTCTACTTTGGATATGTGTGGATTCCAACGCCCTTGTACTAAAGCCAGATATTGTTTGTGTATTCCACCACAACGCAACAACTCATGCAAACGTCGTAACATGCTATGTTTTTTTGCAATCATCAGGCAACCAGAGGTATCACGATCTAAACGGTGTACTAATTCTAAGTGAGGTGCGTTGGGATATAACACGCGCAAGGCCTCAATTAGTCCACCATGAATACCTGTACCCCCATGTACTGCTAAGCCTGAGGGTTTATTGATGATTAACAGCAAGGCATCTTCATATAAAATAGCATGTTCTAATTCTTTTAAGCGGTTTGCACTGGGTGTATAAGGATGTGTAGACTGATATTGTATGGGCGGCAAACGTAATAGATCGCCCATTGCTAAACGATAGGTGGGTTTAATACGTCCTTTATTAATACGGACCTGCCCAGTACGCAAAATCCGATAAATATGACTTCTCGGTACACCTTTAAGGTGTGTATGCAAAAAATTATCAATGCGTTGTCCCACTTTTTCTTGTGGAATGGTAAAAGTGGTGACAGCGCTATGTTTTAAAGTGGATGGATTCATGATGATTGTTATTATACATGACAGGATAAGGAATCAAGTTTAATGAAGAGAATATTAATTAACGCCACACAGCCTGAAGAGCTGCGTGTCGCTATGGTCGACGGACAAAAATTGGATAATTTCGATATTGAAGCTGCAGGACGCAAGCAAACAAAATCTAATATTTACAAAGGTAAGATCACACGTATTGAGCCCAGTTTGGAGGCTGCTTTTATTAATTACGGTGCCGATAGACATGGTTTTTTACCTTTAAAAGATGTTGCTCGTGTTTATTTTAATGATTCCAATGAAAGCCAACAGACAGAAACAAGTTCAGGGCGTCGCTGTATCAAAGACGTGCTTCGCGAAGGACAAGAAATTATCGTACAAGTCGATAAAGAAGAACGTGGTAATAAAGGGGCTGCTTTAACTACTTTTATCAGTTTAGCAGGACGTTATTTGGTACTCATGCCTAATAATCCTCGAGCGGGTGGAGTATCCCGTCGCATTGAGGGTGAAGATCGCAGTGAAGCTCGAGAATCTTTAAGTGCTTTAAAAATTCCTGCGGGCATGGGCTTGATATTACGCACTGCCGGTGTCAATAAGAGTGTGGAAGAGCTTCAATGGGATTTAGAGTATCTTGTGCAATTATGGCAAGCCATTGATAAAGCCCTCGATAAAAAACCAGCCCCGTTCATGATTTATCAAGAAAGTAATGTCATTATTCGTGCTATTCGTGATTATTGGCGTGAAAATACCACAGAAGTGCTGATTGATCACGAAGGCATTTATGCTGAAGCACGTGGTTTTATGCAACAGGTGATGCCACAACATCTGAGTAAAGTAAAATTTTATCAGGATAAAGTTCCTCTATTTACGCGTTATCAAATTGAAAGTCAAATTGAATCTGCTTTTCAACGTGAAGTGAAATTACCGTCTGGCGGGGCGATTGTACTCGATCATACGGAAGCTTTATTATCAATAGATATCAATTCAGCACGGGCGACAAAGGGCATGGATATCGAAGAAACTGCCCTGAATACCAATTTAGAAGCGGTTGATGAGGTCACCCGACAATTACGTTTACGCGATTTAGGCGGTTTAGTGGTTATTGATTTTATTGACATGCTCAGCCATAAAAACCAGCGTCAGGTTGAATTACGGATTAAAGAATTGCTTAAAATGGATAGAGCACGGGTACAAGTGGGACGGATTTCACGATTTGGCTTATTAGAAATGTCTCGTCAACGTTTGCGTCCGTCTTTGGGTGAATCTAGTCATATTGTATGTCCTCGATGCAGTGGGCAAGGCAGTATTCGCAGTGTGGAATCCTTATCATTATCCATTTTGCGTGTGATTGAAGAAGAGGCGATGAAAGAAAAAACCTCCAAAATTATCGCACAAGTCCCAGTGAATGTGGCGACATACTTACTTAATGAGAAACGACTTGCAATACAGGAAATTGAAGAACGTCAGTATATCAATATTATTTTACTGCCCAATCAAAATCTGAAAACGCCGAAATATGAGCTACACAGAGTACGACAAGATGACAAAACAGAATTTTCTGTTGAAAAAGCCAGTTATAATCTTGTCACAAAACCCCAAACATATGGGGAAGAAAACTATAACATCACAAAACCAGATTTATCTGAACAACCCGTGGTAAAGAGTATTGTACATACACCCCCACCACCGCCCCTTAAAAAAACAGACTCAGCCAAAAAAGGATTGATAACACGTGTTTTGGGACGTCTTTTTCGGAAAGAAGAAGCACCGGTGATAACGCCCCCCGAAGCCCCCGTGCAACGACGTCCTAAATTAGCCCCTTCTAAACCAAAACGGTCACGTCCTTCCAATATAAAGACTCAAGGAACAGGGGAAAAATTTTCAGAGACACCCAAAAGGTCTGAACATCACACACGTTCTAATACGTTTGTACGTCGTAATCGTCGTCGTAAACGTTATGATCCCTAGGGATTCATCACTTTTGTGCATTCAATGCTTGCCCATGAACGGCATGACTATCGGCTCCCATTAAATACAGATATAACGGCATAATGGCATCTGGCGTGGGTAAGATCATAGGATCTTCCGCTGGATAAGCCATTGCCCGCATGGCAGTTCGTGTTGCACCGGGATTGATACTATTGATGCGAATCGTGTTCTCAAGTTCATCTGCTAAGATTTGCATCATCCCTTCAGTCGCAAATTTGGAAACAGCATAAGCACCCCAATATGCACGTCCTTTTCGTCCCACACTAGAAGAAGTAAAGATAACCGATGAATCTGGTGCCTTTTTTAATAATTTTAAACACGATTTTGTGAGTAAAAAAGGGGCATTCAGATTCACTTGCATGACTTGATACCATAATTTGATATCATAGTGTTCCATAGGTGTTAGCGTGCCTAACACGCTTGCATTATGCAATAATCCATCAAGTTTCCCAAATTCTTTTTCTAAGGTATTGGCAAGGATATCATAATCGTCAGGACTGGCTCCTTCAAGATCTAAGGGATAAATCGCAGCCTTTGGATATCCAGCTTGTTCGATTTCATCATAAATTGTCTCTAATTTTTGAGTGGTTCGTCCCAATAAAATGACCGTAGCTCCATGTGCTGCAAAACTTTTGGCAGCAGCACGTCCAATACCATCCCCTGCACCCGTGACAAGAATGGTACGTTGCTCCAGTAATGTCGGGGAGGGTGTATACTTAAACATATCTCATTTCCTGTTACCACTTGTATGATGTAAACGTTCCTTCTCCCACAATCTGATTGTCTTGATTAATCTCAATCCCATTTAATACAGATTCAACACGGTATGCTTTAGAACAACTATTATCAATACAGATATATTCCAATCCAATCTCTTTTAATTCATGCATCCCTTTAAAACGTACGGCTGTATTTGTATCAGCAAAATGGGTATGACCACAAACAATCCTAGAAATACCTGTATTTTCTTGGAATTTTTGATACAATGTTTTGATATTGTCATGCTGTTTTATATTATCATGAAGATAGTCAAAATCACTCCAAGTTGCCCCTCCAAACACTGGAAATCCTCTCACAGAACCTCGCCACACACCTATCTGATCAATGACTTCCAAACCAGTCATGCGTTTAAAACTATAATCATTTAAAGCATTTTCCAAAATCTGAGCCATTAAACGATTGCTACGATTAATGACATTGTCCAGACTCAATCCTTCTTGATTACTCGAATCTAGTGATTTAAAATACTCAAAGCGTAAATCATATAAATTTCCAAACATCAGAGGATCCATCATGGAGAGTGGTGAAATTCCGCCATGAACAAACACGGTGGCGTCTTCATGATGCAGTAAACGGATCTGTCGAAAAAAGTCTCCATAATGCTGACGCCAAACGAATGAGATCACACGCCAATCTATAGGAATAATATAACCGTCACGCTCTTGAAACAAATTAAAATTTGAAATCTCTGCATTATAACTGTCAGAGACGGCATTGGGATCAATTGCAAGGCTCCACCAATTTCTGTGATTATTTTGAATGCTAAAAGATCGCAACTGTTTGGATAAGTGCGTTCCCAATTCATGTAGATTATTGAGTGTACCTGCCTGCAATATCTGTGCTTTGTCTCCCCCCAATATCGTGATGACTTGGTTGTAATACTGTGTATAATGATCCTCTTCTGCAAGCTGAATATCTGCTAATAAAGACAAATCTGTGGGATATTGGTGTTGTATACGATACGTATCATCTTGATAAGTCAGTACACCTGTTTTATAAAATTCTTTTTGTTTTTGAATGATTTCTTTTGCATGCAGTGTTTTGAAGCTTATCAAGCTCTTACTCAAACCCATACCTGCCACATAAGCGGCAATATCTTCTTTAGCATGACCACACCCTTTATAAAGATCTGATATTTCATAAGGATTTAGAAAGAAATGGACATTCATCAAATCGTGATTTCCCATGAGGAAAATAGGATAAATGCCAAAATTTTCCCATCTAATTTTATCCAAAAACTGGATAATATGGTAACCAAAATCATAACGATCTAGAAAATCACCGAGAAAAATCATCCTAACGGGTTTTTCTTGTGGTATTACCATGGCTTCAAGAGTGGAAGCGATGGTATCGTTAACGCATGCGTTAATCAGGGTAATCGCCTGTTCCCAATCTCTATCATAGCTTACGAGCCCTTTTTCAGACATGCTTGCTAATGTGATATCTAAATCACCATGTAAGTCACCAAAAACAACGATTCGTTCAAATGTCATGGTTATTTCCCGAACATATTTTCTAAATTACCCATCATTTTAGGTGAGGTTTCTTGAACCTGATTTTTCACTTTAGCAATGGTTTGTTGGCTTTTTCGCGTTAAAATATCGGTTGTATTTTCAATTTGTTGTGCTTGAGGTGTGAAACCTGTTGCTAACAATTTAGCATGTTCTGCTATCAGTGTTTTACTGATTTCTTGCACCATTTTGACGCAATCTTGTGTTAATAACATGTCATTAGGTGCATGCTGAGGTCTCTGTTCTGTTTGTACCACTGTCACTGGACGTGTAAACGTCTCTTGTTGCGTGTCTTTCTTTGAAAAGAAACGACTTTTAATGTAAATAAATCCAATAAACAACAAGATAATTAATACAGCTGCAATGATAATGCTCAGTATTAAGAGATTGTTTTGTTTATGAATATACTCAACATGAGTGGCAATATTTTGTTCGACACTTTCTTTAGAAAGGGCAGCCCCTACCATCCAATTTAAAGGCTTATATATTTTGACATAAGATAATTCATCATAAACATCAGGATGTCCACTGCCATTATTTTTGTCACAAAAAACAATGAAAGATGCAAATTTCTTTTTCAGTACCCCAGTTAATATCTGATTTTCAAGAGAATAATTTTTAGTATGTACAATCATCTGAAGATTAGAGTTTCGAACACTGTTCACCCACAAATATCCAACACCATTGTTATATTTCATGCGTTCAATATCTATTTTACTCTTATCTATGGCCTCTTGAATCGCTTCATCCACATAAACTGCGGTACTCACAGTCCACTGCCATTCTTCAAATAATCTCATATAGGCTAACTTTGGTACATCAGGAATAACCCCATCTTGTGTGGCTTTTGGCCATAAATAATCCACAAATCCCTTACCATGTGCTTGACAGATTTCCACCGCGGCACTAAAACGATTTTGTTCAATGCCAGAAGCACAATTATATTTAGGATCATCCAATATCTGATTATCCATAGAAGGCAGAGTTGGATGCATCAGCATTTTGGGATAAGGTAAACGGGTATCTGTGATCCATACATAACTCTTACCATTATCATACCGAATCTTCTTAATATCAGAAAGTGCTTGAGATTGGGCTTCTTCCAAGCTAAGCGTGCCATTTTTAAAGGCGTCTACTTTCGTTTGAATCAGCGTTTCAGCAATATCTATCACACTTTGCATACGAGGTCCATACTGTCTTTCTAAATAAGCTTTATCTCTAATATTTTTATGATTCGCTTCAACGGTGTCATATACAATATCGACATACTCTTTAAGAGACTGTTTCACGCGATTTATTTCAGCTGTTCGATAATACGCAACATCCTCATACCCTTTTTTGATAATTGTATAAATGCTAAAACTCACTATAAAAATGACTGCCAAAATGACAGCCATACTATTTTTGGTATTTATCATCATATTTTTTAATAAAATGTCCAGAGGCTAATAGAGAATAAAGTCCCCAAAATAACAGGCCAAAACAGTAGTTTGGCTACTAAACCATCACGATATTGAAGTGTATTTTTTGAATGAAAGAGTACATAAAACGCAATAACGGCTAAAATTGCAAGATATATTATAATATATAAATATTCTATATAAAGCACTTCCCAAACAACATTCTCTCTTCGCAGTCCAATATGAGCCAGAATGGTTCCAAAAAATAATGCCAATAAAGGGGCGATGACATTCGCAATCGATTTTACTTTGCCTAACAGAAAGAGAATACCAAATAGCATTAAACTGACTACAAAAAGGGGTAGAAAATTATTGAGAAAAGGGGTTATCAAATTTCGTTTGAAAGACACTGTAAAATGAAGTGTGGGTATATTGTGACTATAGCTAAAAAAGCTACGCTGAATATTCCAATCAACTAAATCTAAATCCTGTTTAATACCTGGTCGTGCCATTGGGTTGATTTGGGGATAAGCCTCAAAATCAGGTGTCAGGATCGCCTTTTTATGAATAATTTGTAAATTAATCTCTCGATGATCAAAAGGATATTTTGAATAATCAAAGACTTGGGGGACAGTACCCGCAAAATGCCATTTAATAATTTCAGTATGATGATCAGTGTGACGCGACACTTCAGTTAAGCTAAGCCCTTTAATCGTAATGTGACGCGCATAGTCTTTATGTTCTTCTTTATTATATTTTTGTTGAATATAACCTATCACATCTGCAGTATCATCTTTTTTTAAGTCTATCGATGTGATGAGAACCTGAGTCGGCACAAACACCGAAGGGGGTAAAAATGTATGTAACGCCACCTTATTCAACATCATGATATTTTTGTGCTCAGAGTTTGTGTGTGCCAAAAACCACATAAACAGTATCCCTAAGCTTAAGAAAAAGATACTTGATACAACGACAGACCACCATTCGCCCTCATAAACACGAAATAACAAAGTACTTAATAAGATAAAAAATACAATCAACCAGAAAATCAACCAGATTTCTTGATGTTGTAAGGCTTTAATATTTTGAATCTCATGTGTATTGACCACAAAACCCATTAACCATCCAGTGGCAGGTAAAGCATGGTAAAATATCCAATTATTTTGTCCTGTCTTTCTGTCTCTATACGCGATCGTCCCAGATTCACTATTCACCGCATGTTCACCAAGTTTTTTAAACGCAGGATTATTTTGAATATCCGCTAAATTAAAAATGCTTTGATGCGTATGCAATGGATGAACAATATACTCTCCTTGTTTGGAAAGGATAAATCCATAGCCTGTTTGACCCAAATCAATTTTGGCAATGAAGGTTTTAAAGGTTTGTAAAGAATACTCAACAAATACCATACAATTAGAAATCGTTTGTTGTGTATTGGGTTCTACATAAAAACAAGCAGGAATGGTAAACAGTTGTACAATATCTTGTTCATCCACCGTTTGAAACGGCCCTAATGTATTGAGATAATAAAGAGAACGCCGACGTTCCTGCGGTGTATTGATATAAGGAATATACGCAACCCCTATCCCAAATATTTGCGGGCTTTTCTCCATTATTTTATCTAATTGATTGGTAATGTGAGCACGTTCTAATTGACCAGAATCAAGCTGATGTGCAAGCTCGTATGCTGCTGATAGGAATTGTGCAAGCGTCTTATCGACTTTTTGAACAAGTTGTTGTGTTTTTTGCAACATCTGGTTTTGTTCTACGTTCTGGTATTTATCATGTACGTAATGATATAACAAAAACAAAACCAATAAGAGGCAGGCTGTATAAAAAATTGATAATATTTTAAAGCTTAATTTTTCCACATCAATTATATATTTATATGTTGTTGATTATCTATTAATAATACTTGATCTCAAATTTCAAGTCAAAAATAATAAAAATCATGTAAAAATCATGATATTTTATATAAACTATTATATTTTTATCTTGCTGATACTATCACTATTATGGCTTTATTTAACATATTACAATTTCCTGATCCAAAATTGCGTACTCCAGCCAAACCAGTCACTTGTGTTGATAATACCATACGCCAAATTGTAGAGGATATGTTTGAAACAATGTATGATGCACCGGGTATTGGGCTTGCAGCGACACAAGTCAATGTCCATAAAGCCATTATTGTGATTGATCTTTCCAAAGAAGGACAACATCCTTTATGTCTGATTAATCCTAAACTGTTGCGTAGTCAGGGAACACAATATGAAGAAGAAGGCTGTTTATCCGTTCCGGGTATATTTGAAAAAATTGAACGTGCTCAAGAGATCACCGTACAAGCCCTTAATCAAAATGGGGACACATTCACACTCACTGCTGAAGATTTGTTAGCAGTCTGTGTATTACATGAAATGGATCATTTAAAAGGTAAACTATTTGTGGATCATCTTTCTTCCATTAAACGACAACGTATTCGCAAAAAGTTAGTTAAGGCGCGACAGGATGACTAAAAAACGTATTATTTTTGCAGGTACACCCGAATTTTCGGTGCCTTGTTTACACGCATTATTAGCATCACAACATACCGTGTGTGCTGTGTATACCCAACCTGATCGTAAAGCAGGTAGAGGGCGTAAATTACAAGCAAGTCCCGTTAAATTAGCAGCCTTAGCACAGGGTATTGAGGTATATCAACCTGTTAATTTAAAGACATCTGATGTGCAATCACAATTAGCGGCTTTACAGGCTGATGTCATGATAGTCGTTGCGTATGGACTCTTATTACCTAAAGTTGTTTTAGAGATGCCCCGTTTAGGATGTGTTAATATTCATGCATCTTTATTACCGCGTTGGCGCGGGGCTGCTCCGATTCAACGTGCTATATTAGCAGGTGATCAGAAGACGGGGATTACCTTAATGAAGATGGATGTCGGTTTAGATACAGGTGCCATAATCCAATGTCAGAGTTGTGATATTTTGCCTGAGGATACGGGACAAACTTTACATGATCGTTTAGCGACAATGGGTGCAGATATTCTCATGAATGCAATAGATGATCTTGAACATTTACCCGTTACTGCACAAAATGACCGTCACATGACATATGCTAAAAAATTGCTGAAATCAGAAGCATCCTTAGATTGGAATAGCCCAGCGGATGTATTAGAACGTCAAGTACGTGCTTTTAATCCATGGCCTGTGTCACAAACGACACTCTTTAAACAAACGTTACGTATTTGGGAAGCACAGGCTTTACCTAATACAGGAATATCAGAATCCAATGGTAGTCTCATTCAATGTCACCGACAAGGTATTGATGTCATGACAAGTAAAGGTATTTTACGATTATTAACCGTTCAAAAAGCGGGCGGTAAGCCTATTTCAGTGGGTGATTTTTTGAACGCACATCATCCATCATGAATGCTCGTAGCGCAGCCACAAAAATATTAACGCAAGTGATTGGACATCGCCATTCGTTATCAGAATGTTTGGATGTGTCAATGTTGACAGATGAACGTGAACGTGCCTTAGCACAAAGCTTATGTTATGGTGTATTACGTTGGTTACCCCGTTTAGAGGCCCTCTTAAAACGTTTACTCCAAAAGCCTCTTAAAACGAAAGATGTTGATATTCATGTATTATTGTTAATCGGATTATATCAGCATCTTTATTTACGTATTCCTCCCCATGCAGCCACTGCCGCTACGGTGAATGTCACACGTGATTTGAAAAAAAAATGGGCAACAGGCTTAGTGAATGCGATTTTACGTAATTTTCAACGGCAACGTGACTCTTTATTAATAGAGATCGATGCACATCACAGTGTACGCTTAGCACATCCGTCTTGGTTTATTAAATATTTACAAAAAAATTGGGAAGCAGAATGGGAAAACATTGTGCTGGCGAATAATGTCCATCCCCCAATGACTTTACGCGTTAATGCGCGTGCATTATCACGTGAGACTTATTTTGAGCATTTACAAAAATCTGAGATTGTCGCAACTGCGACGCCTCATACTGAATATGGTATCACACTAGAACATGCCCTTAATGTTCAAGCACTCCCAGGATTTGCCCAAGGTTGGGTGTCAGTGCAAGATGGTGCTGCCCAATTAGCAGCACAATTGCTTGATGTTCCTGAAGGGGCACGCGTTTTAGATGCATGTGCTGCTCCGGGGGGCAAAACAGCACACTTATTAGAACATTATGACATTGATTATTTATTAGCGTTAGATAATCAAGCCGTGCGTGTGCAAAAATTAGAAGATACTTTGCAGCGTTTACAGTTATTTGCAGAAACACGGTGTGCAGATGCCTCTCAACCTGAGACGTGGTGGGATGGTCAGATGTTTGATCGCATACTCTTAGATGTACCTTGTTCAGGTAGCGGTGTTATTCGGCGTCATCCTGATATTAAATATTTACGTCAAAAGAGTGATATCGCTACATTAAGTGCACAACAAGCACACTTACTTCAAGCCCTTTGGCCTTTACTGGCTCCCGGGGGTAAATTGTTATATATCACTTGCTCTGTTTTTGTCGAGGAGAATGACTTACAAATCCAGAATTTTTTAGCCAGGCATGATGATGCTGTTGACACAGTATTCACAGCAGATTGGGGTCATGCTCAGACGAGTGGACGACAAATCTTATCTGGTGAAAATAATATGGATGGTTTTTATTATGCCTGTCTTTCTAAAAAAACAATATCGTGATATTCATATTTTCATAGGATTCTGCTTGTTATTGGTATCTCATGTTGCCGTTGCCAACTTTTCAATACAGCAAGCCACAACGCATTTAGTGAATAACGTGTATTTATTAGATGCGCAGTTCAATTATGAACTAACTGAAAAAGCAA
>DAOVZS010000038.1 GCA_030635005.1 Thiomargarita sp.
ACTTTACAAGAAGAAGAATCATTAGCACGTTTAGAAGCCTTAACTGCTCAAATCACAACAGGCACGATTCCTATTGCTTTAGGAATTTTATTTTTTGGAGGGATTATTGGTTTAGTATTTTTTGGACGGATTGCAGCACCTATTGGGCACATGGAAGAAGTGGTTACAAGAGTCGCAAACGGTGATTTTACAGCACGTGCTGATGTGCATACTGGTGATGAATTAGAAACCTTAGGAAATACATTTAATGGATTACTTGAAGACCGTTTTACCGCTTTAACTAAGGCTGCAACAGAAAATGATGAGCTTAATAACTCTATTATTAAATTACTTAAAGCGGCTTTTCAATTAAGTCAACGTGATTTAACAGTACAAGTACCTGTGACTGAGGATGTGACGGGACCATTGGCGGATGCTATTAATCAAATGGCCACAGAAACAAGTAAAGTGTTATTGAATGTGCGACATGTTGCAGAAGAAGTGGTTGATGCTTCTATTCAGGTAAAAGCACAAGGTGAAAAAGTATCTAATGTTGCAGAAGCAGAGCGAGAAGTAGTTGATAGCACCATATCAGAATTAGCTACTGCTGCTGAAGCCATGAATAAAATTTCTGAAGTGGCACAATCTTGTAATGAAATTGCAGACCAAGCTTCTCGAACAACCCAAGAAGCTTTAGTGACAGTAACAAGAACTGTGGAAGGTATTGGGGATATTCGACAAACCATTCACGAAACAGAAAAACGTATTAAACGATTAGGAGAACGTGCTCAAGAAATCAGTGGTATTGTTGATATTATTAATAATATTGCGGAACGTACTCATGTATTGTCTTTGAATGCAAGTATGCAGGCAGCAGCAGCAGGTGATGCAGGACGTGGGTTCTCAGTAGTTGCAGATGAAGTACAACGATTAGCAGAAAGTTCTCGTAATGCGACTTCACAAATTTCGGCTTTAGTGAAAAATATTCAGTTAGAAACGAATGAAACAACGGCAACAATGGATAAAACCATTGGGCAAGTGGTAGAAGGATCACAATTCGCTGAGACTGCGGGTAAGCAAATGAAGAATACCCAGAATACAACGTCAAATTTAGTCCGCGTAGTTGCACAAATTGCTATGGCTTCAAAAGAGCAAGCACAAATTAGTAATGACTTGCGAGAACGAGCCAGTACCATTCAAATGAGTACCCAAGAAACTGCAAGACAATTAGAAGAACAGACGACACAAACAGAACGTTTAGTCGCGTTTTCTCAACAATTAATTAAGTCTGTTTTGGTATTTAAATTACCTGAAGCTCAGGACTGATAATGATTAGTTATCACAATTGATAACTAATAGATATCACCTCTCTCTAACCAATAACTGATAACTAATAACTATGGGTGTTGCACCTGATATAGTAGCGCTAGTGTGTGGCCAAATTACAGATTCTATTGAAGCATTATCAATCGCTCTTCAAACATGTGTTTCATTAGAACCTGATGATCCTGCTTTGTTGGAAACGGCCGAAAATTATACGAATCACATGCAGGATAATTGGGAAACGGCTGAAATGGTAGGATTGACAAATGTGTTAGAAGTGTACACATTTATCACCGCCAATTGGACAGAATTCCTTTTTCAAGATACAAATCAAAAACGTTCCACACAAACATATTTTGAACAATGGCCTCAAAAAGTTTTAGAGTGTTTGCAAGAACCGATAAGGGGTGCCCCCGCTTTAATTCAGTTCTTGCAAGATTCTGGTTGGCCTCAACCTTTAGAAGAGGCAGATGCCCATCAGTTATTAAGCTCATTAATAGACGATTTATCTGATCACAGTACGGTTTCGGAGACAACGCCAATACAAGAATCTGTCGCATTAGTGGATCCAGATGTTTTAGAATTAATATGTAATCAAATAATAGATTCTCAGGAGGCGTTATCAATCTCCCTTCAAGCTTGTGTTTCTTTAGAATCGGATGATCCCAGATTATTGGAAACAGCAGAAAGTTATACGAACAATATACAGGATAATTGGGATACAGCTGAAATGGTTGGTTTTAATAGTGTATTAGAAGTATACACATTTATCACCGCCAATTGGACAGCATTCCTTTTTCAAGATAAAAAACAAAAAAGTACTACACAAACATATTTTGAACAATGGCCTCAAAAAGTTTTAGAATATTTGCAAGAACCAACGGCAGGATCTGCTGCCTTAGTGCTTTTCTTGCAAGATTTAGGATGGCCGCAACCTTTAGAAGACACGGAAGCTCATCAGTTATTAAGTTCATTAACTATGAACCTATCAGAAGAACACAGTGCCGCTGAGAAAACGACTGTTTCTGAAAATGCGCCCATTAAAGAGTCAGTGGTGTTAGTGGCTCCCGATATTTTAGAATTACTTTGTAATCAATTGACAGATTCTATTGAAGCATTATCAGATACTTTGCAGGCTTGCACTTTATTAGCACCTGATGATCCTGCGTTATTAGAATCTGCCGAAAACTATACAAATCACATCCAGGATAATTGGGAAACGGCTGAAATGATTGGCTTTAATAGTATATTAGAAGTATACACATTTATTACTGCCAATTGGACTGAGTTTCTTTTTCAAGATACCGCTCAAAAACAGAACACGCAAACATATTTTGAAGAATGGCCTAAAAAAGTTTTACAGTATTTTCAAGAACCGACAGAAGGTGCCTCTGCCTTAGTGCGTTTTTTGCGCGATCCTGCTTGGCCACATCCTTTAGCAAAAAATGATGCGAATCAGTTATTAAAAGTATTAGTAAAACCAATAAAGAATGCTGAAGAGCACGTTCCTGAAACTGCAAAGCTGGTGACATCTGAACATCATTTACAAGAACTTGAAGCAGTCTCAATAGAGGCTCCAATATTTTTGGGTCCTGTTGATTATGTGGATATGCTCAAAGGTGAATTAGACTCAGCTAAAGAAGAATTGGTGGCTAAACTTGAACAATTTATAAGTATTAGTGATACAGATTCTGCACATATTGAGGAAGCCTCTAAAGAATATACCGAGCATATACGACGGTTATATGAAGTAGTAGAAATGTTGGGTTTAGAAGGCTTACAAAATGTATGTACGTTTGTAACCGATAATGTCTCAGCTTTATCTGCAACAAACAGTCAAAATCGTTTAAAGGCACAAAAAGTCTTCACTACATGGCCTAATTTTGTGTTGGATTATTTAGAAGCGCCTAACGAAAATGTCATGACATTAGTCAATCATTTTCGTAATCCAAATTGGATTTCTCCTTTATCTGATAAAGATGCTACAGTATTATTAAATAAACTGGTAGTGGGTTCAACAGTTGAAATAGAAGCTGATGCAAGTCGTCAAATAACTGCAAATGTAGAGGATGTTTTACTGACGATTCCAGAGGATATTGATGCAGAATTATGGGATGCGTATTTACAAGAATCACCAGAACATGCCACTCAATTTTCAGCATTGATTCAACAAATTATTCAAGATCCTGATACAGGAAAAATTCATGAAGCGCAACGTATCGCACATAGCTTAAAGGGTTCTTCAAATACTGTGGGTGTTAAAGCAATTGCTAATATTGCACACCCTCTTGAAGATACCTTGGAATATTTGGTGGAGAATAAAATGACGCCGCCAAAAGCTATGACAGATATGATGGTTGAAGCTGCTGATTGTTTGGAAAGTATGCTAGATGCCTTAATGGAGGGTCATGCTGAGACGCCTGATGATGCATTGAGTATTTTTCAGTCTGTATTAGATTGGGCGAATCGTATTGATAAAGGTGATATGAGTGCACCGCCTTCACCGCCTCCAAAAGAAACATCAGTCAAAAAAGTCGCCCCTAAAGTAGCTGATACGCCTAAAAAAGATGTCGCAAACAAGAATGTTAAAAAAGCGATCTCGAGTACGCCCGAAAAGGTTTTAAAAGTACCCGCAAAGACAATTGATGAAATGATGCGTTTAGTGGGTGAATTGTCCATTTCTGTGGGACAAATTCAAGATAGATTGAAACATCTGATGCTAAATACACGTGCATTAGTGGATCATAATTTAGTGATTCAACAAAAAACGTTTGATTTAGAAGAAGTGGTAGATATACGAGGTGATTTTAGGGGCATAGAAAATCGTACAAAAGATATTGCCTCAGATCAAACGTTTGATCCATTGGAAATGGAAGAATATAGTGAATTACATAGTGTTGCTCATAGTTTTGTTGAGTCTATAGCAGATAATCGTGAAATGACAATGTCAATACACGAGAGTCTTAATGAATTAGACACGATGTTTATTCGTCAAGAACGTTTAAATAAAGATTTTCAAATGAGCATTACAAGAACACGTATGGTACCTGTGAGTAATATTGAATCCATGTTACAACGTACGGTTCGACAAGTGTGTAAAAAGCTAAAAAAACAAGCCGAATTAGTGATTACAGGCAGTGATATTTTAATTGATAGTGAAATCTTGGATAATCTAAAAGATCCTCTTGGACATATTTTGCGTAATGCCATTGATCATGGGCTTGAAAAAAGTGAGGAACGTATTCTTGTAGAAAAACCTGAAAATGGAACCGTTACTTTAAATTTTTACCGTGAAGGTAATAACATTGTCGTCAAATGTCAAGATGATGGACAAGGATTAAATTATACAAACATTCGTTTTAAAGCACAAGAAGTGGGATTAATTACAGAACATCAAGTAGTGACTGAACAAGAATTGTCTGGTTTTATTCTAATGTCTGGATTTTCTACCACAGAGAAAGTCACACAAGTTTCTGGACGTGGTGTGGGTATGGATGTTGTACATAGCAATATTAAGAAAATGAAAGGCACGCTTGATGTATCATCAGAAACAGGCAAGGGTACCCTGTTTATGATTCGCCTTCCCATGACTTTGGTGACTGTGCATGTTTTATTGCTTCGTATTGGAAAAAATAAGTTTGGCATTCCAAGTAATTATATAGAACAGGTTTTAGCACCCGGTTTGGGTGAGTTTCATAAGGTGGGTAATGAAGTTACCTTAAAAATGGATAAAAACTTTTATCCTTTAAGGTATTTAGCTAATTTATTACATATACCTGGAGATATTTTAGAAATTGATGATCAGGAAAACCGTCCGACTATTTTAGCACATACAGAAACCGGCGTGAGTGCTGTTGTTGTAGATGAGCTTTTAGAAACCCATGATCTTGTGATGAAAAATATGGGAAAATATGTAAAAAAAATCAAAGGAGTTGCGGGGGCGTCTATTCTTGGAGATGGGAGTTTAGTACCCATCTTAGACTTACCAGAATTGTTACAATCACCAATGCAAGCAGTATTTTCATCTTTTCAGAATCGTCAGGATTCTGAAGAAGTAGATACTGAAAATGCAGTTCCTCGTATTATGATTGTTGATGATTCTTTAGCAGTTAGAAAAGCATTATCCTTATTAATTGAAGAAGCAGGTTATGACACGATATTGGCAAAAGATGGACTTGATGCTATTGAAGTGATGAGCGAACAAAAACCTAATCTGATGCTGGTGGATATGGAGATGCCACGCATGAATGGCTTAGAACTGACCACACATGTTCGTGCTAACCCAGAAACGAAAAATTTACCAATTTATATGATTACATCACGTAATAGAAAAAAATATCGTGATGAGGCTAAAAAAGCGGGCGTTGATGCTTATCTTACCAAACCTTATCAAGACAGTGAATTATTAGATTTGATTGATACAGCTTTGGCTAAATAAATTTAAACAACAATTTAATTGATACCTGATGACTGAAATTTCTTTGTATGTTTTATTAGTATTTGATGGTAGATATTTGTTTATTCCTCAACATGAGGTTGAATCTGTGGAAATCATTTCTGATGTGAAGTTAATAGATACATCTGAAGGGGTTGTGGGATGGTTTTATGGACATGGATTAGAATCTCCGGTGTATTCTTTGAATGACAATCTTTCTTTATTATTAGAGATTCCTAAAAAACGGGATTATTTAGTTTTACTCAAAGCAAACCCACAACCCATAGGAATTATTTGTGATGAAGTGGAAAGTATAAATTTACAAAAAGAACTTCTCCAGCCTCAAGAGTTACATGTTGTTATGAAAACGCCCACATCACCTATCCGTCAATTATTACGTTATCAAGACAAGATAGCTTGCATTTGTTCTGGTACGGCTTTGGTAAAATATTTATCACATATCAGCAAACAGTTATTAAACAGCGAAGATGGAGTATTATGACTGAGAGTCGAGCGTGGTTATTGCATTTTGCGGGTGGTTTAAAAGCGGCGGTGGGATTGCATGAAATGTCACAAGTGCTTATCTCACCTACATTATTTGAGATTCCCACGACACCATATTATAGTAGCGATGTTTTGATTTTTCAAAATCGTATTTTACCGGTATTAAACATATCTAACATGTTGTTAGCAAATAAAAAAACAATTATTGTGACTACGCGCGTCATTGGTGTTGCTGTATATCAGCACGAATCTACTGAATTTTCTCAGTATGCCAGCATGTATTTAGATGGGATGCCAGAAAATATTATGGTCAATGATAACCAGATTTGTGATTTACCAAAAGAACAAAAATATTGGGAACCGTTTGCATTATCTTGTTTTTCTTATCATGAAACTGCTATTCCAATTATAGATTTAGCCTATTTATTTTCAGAAGAATTTAATGCGATTAAACATAGAGCATAAATCATGTGTGGTATTTGTGGAGAATTAAGATTTGATAGTGTTATTCCTAATGTCAATATACTCTCTAAAATGATGGATAGTTTGGCGCGACGAGGACCTGATGATTCAGGACATTACATTCAAGGCGCTATTGGATTAGGACATCGACGTTTATCCATTATTGATTTATCAACACATGCCCATCAACCTATGCAGGATGAGGCTTTGGTTTTGGTTTTTAATGGTACGATTTATAATTATCGTGAACTACGCTTGGAATTATTGGAAAAAGGACATACGTTTTACTCAAAAAGTGATACTGAAGTTATTCTTAAAAGTTACGCAGAATGGGGTGAAGCCTGTGTGACCCATTTGTATGGGATGTTTGCTTTTGCGATATGGGATAAACATCAGCAACATCTTTTTTTAGCACGTGATCGTTTGGGTATTAAGCCATTATATTTTAGTCATACGTCACATTTTTTACGTTTTGCTTCCACACTTCCAGCCTTATTAAGTGCGGGTGAGATAGATACTTGTATCGATCCTGTTGCGTTACATCATCACTTGACATTACATGCAGTTGTGCCAGCACCTCGTACTATTTTACAAGGCATCCGAAAAGTTGCCCCTGGCACAAGTTTAACTTTTTCTGTCAAAAATCAATCTTATATGCCAAAATCTTATTGGCAATTAAATGATTCTCGCACAGAAAAGACTGAAAAACAATGGATAGAGGAAACGCGAGATACCCTTAAAGCAGCAGTGGAATCTCGCATTCAGGCCGCCGATGTGCCAGTAGGTGTTTTATTATCGGGCGGTTTAGATTCGAGTTTATTGGTAGGTTTATTAGCGGAACATGAAAATGTTCACACCTTTTCAATTGGTTTTGAAGATGCTCCCGAAGAACGCGGGCATGAGTTTGAATTTTCTGATCAAGTCGTCAATCGTTATCATACCCAACATCATCGTTATATTATTCCCAATAATCAAGTTTTGAAACGCTTGCCAGAGGCGATTGCTGTCATGTCAGAGCCTATGGTGGGTCAAGATGCAGTTGCTTTTTATTTATTAGCAGAACAAGTATCAAAAACTGTCAAAGTAGTGCTGAGTGGACAGGGTGCTGATGAGGTGTTTGCAGGATATTTTTGGTATCCCTTGATGCAAGCTGCCAAAGGCAGTTATTTAGAACGTTTTAAAAAATATTATTTTGATCGCAGTCATCATGAATTTTTAAACACGGTTCATCCCAACTATCATTATCAAGATGAGACATCTGAGATGATTAGCCACTTATTAACAGAAAAAGGATTCTTTTTAGACCATGTTTTGCGTATGGATGTGACTCATTTATGTGTCGATGATCCCGTAAAGCGGGTGGATAATATGACCATGGCGTGGGGGTTAGAAGCACGCGTTCCTTTTTTAGATCAACATCTTGTTGAATTAGCTGCCTCAATGCCTTCAGAATTGAAACTCAAAGAAAAAGGTAAATATCCACTTAAAGCCATTGCCCGTGATTTGCTCCCATCAACGGTGATAGATCGTCCTAAGGGTTATTTTCCCATGCCTGCGTTAAAATATGTGCGGGGTTCTTTTTTAGAAATGATGTCTGATGTATTAAATTCAACGGCTTGTCGTCAGCGTCAATTATTTCAAAAGGAATATATTGATACCTTATTGGAAAAGCCAGAACATTATATGACGCCATTGCAAGGAAGTAAATTATGGCATGTAGCTTTGTTGGAAATGTGGTTGCAAAAGCATATTGGTTAATAACTTGCTTTTGTCACAAGTTATTATCCAGATGTTATGTATCTAAATTAACGACAGATAAGGCATTTTTTTCAATAAATGCACGACGCGGTTCAACTTCTTCACCCATTAAACTGGTAAAGACTTCATCACATCCCACAGCATCTTCAATGTGAACTTGAAGTAAATTGCGTGTTTCAACATTCATTGTACTTTCCCATAACTGTTCTGGATTCATTTCTCCAAGCCCTTTATACCGTTGAATATGCAATCCACGTCTGCCTTCTTTCATTAACCACGCCTCTACTTCTTTGAAATTCTGTACTGCTTGTTTTTTCTCTCCGCGTTGTACATACGCTGTGGCTTCTAAAAGTCCTAATAATTTTTGGCTTAATGCTAAAATGTGTTTGTATTCAGAACTGTTAAAAAAACCTTGCTTTAAAGTATAGGTTGTTTCAACCCCATGGGCCTTCATGATAATATTAGCGACAAAATGTCCAGTCTCAGGTTCTGTTGTTAGATTGACATGATAATGGTGTGAGGTATGTTCTAATTTTTGTGATAAGCTCTCAATCCATGCTGATAAATTTGTGTTGTCAAATTCTGGTAAATCAATGATAGTTTCTAACACTTCTGCGGGAATTTGACGCGATAGGCGTTTAATAATGGTTTGTACTTGCAAATAATGTTTCATGATATCTTCCAAAACATCACTGCTTAAAGGAGAATCCTCAGAATTGACAAAAAGTTGTGCATTTTGCAAGGATAAAGTCATGAGATATTTATTTAAATCAGTATCATCTTTCACATATCGTTCTTGTTTGCCTTTAGTGACTTTATATAAAGGTGGTTGTGCGATATAAATATGTCCTCGTTCAATTAATTCAGGCATTTGCCGATAAAAGAAGGTTAATAATAATGTTCTAATATGTAATCCATCCACATCTGCATCACTTGCAAGAATGACGTGATGATAACGCAGTTTATCTGGATTATATTCGTCTTTACCAATGCCACAACCCAATGCTGTAATCAAAGTGCCCACTTCAACAGAAGAAATCATCCGATCAAAACGTGCTCTTTCAACATTTAATATCTTTCCTTTTAAGGGAAGTATGGCTTGTGTTCTTCTGTCTCTCCCTTGTTTTGCACTTCCTCCCGCACTGTCTCCTTCTACAATAAATAATTCTGATAATGCAGGATCTTTTTCTTGACAATCGGCTAATTTTCCTGGCAATCCTGCAATATCTAATGCTGTCTTACGGCGTGTCATTTCACGTGCTTTACGGGCTGCTTCTCTTGCACGAGCTGCATCAATAATTTTGCTGGCAATATTTTTAGCATCAATGGGCGTTTCTAGTAAAAATTCGTCTATTTTTTCTGAAACTATTGATTCTACGACAGTTTTAACTTCACTGGAGACTAATTTATGTTTTGATTGAGAGGAAAATTTTGGATCGGGCATTTTCACCGATAAGACTGCTGTTAATCCTTCTCGAATATCATCCCCCGAAGTCGCTACCTTGTTTTTCTTCAGAAATCCTTCTCGTTCCAAATATGTATTAAATGTGCGTGTCAAAGCCCCCCGAAAACCAGATAAATGACTTCCCCCTTCACGTTGGGGTATATTGTTTGTAAAACAATAAATATTTTCATAATAAGAATCATTCCATTGCATGGCGACTTCTACAGCAATATCATTTTTTTCACTGTTAAAATAGAACACCGGTTGATGCAATAGTGTTTTATTACGGTTCAGTAAATCAACAAAAGAACGAATTCCTCCATCATCTTTAAAACAAGTGTTTTTTTCCGTTCTCTCATCATTTAAATCTATTTGAACTCCAGCATTTAAAAATGATAATTCACGCAAACGATTTGCTAAGATATCATAATGAAATTCAATATTAGTAAAGGTGTTGAGACTGGGTTTAAAACGAATTTCTGTGCCTGTGGTTTCCGTATCACCCGTTTCTGCCAAAGGTGATAAGGGTACGCCTTCTTGATAGGTTTGCTGGTGAATTTTTACATCACGACAAATAGTGAGTTGAAGTTCTTCTGATAAGGCGTTGACAACTGAGACACCTACGCCATGCAATCCGCCTGATACTTTATAAGAATTATCATCAAATTTGCCACCTGCATGTAATATGGTCATAATCACTTCTGCAGCTGAACAGCCTTCTTCTTTATGAATATCAACAGGAATACCACGTCCATTATCACGAACACTTACTGAACCATCCTGATGAATGCATACTTTTATGTCTGTACAATAGCCTGCTAAGGCTTCATCAATCGCATTATCAACTACTTCAAAAACCATGTGGTGTAAACCAGAGCCGTCGTCAGTATCTCCAATATACATACCAGGGCGTTTTCTAACTGCATCTAAGCCCTTTAGGATTTTTATATTATTTGAATCGTACTTGGCTTCTTCAGTCATTATGTTATCCAATAATATTAAAAAACCATTATTATAGCATAAATAATGAGATAATGCTTAAAAAGAGGGTAGTTTCTTAAGAATAGACGGGGAAATCCCGTCTAGTCCTGATTATTTTTTATTCTGATTTGTCCACATTTTTCTAATTCTATCAATCTCTTTCACATAAGAGACTATTTGCTTAAACATTTTAGATGAATCTTCTATCTTACACACTTTAGCGAATTTATTCTTTCCTTTTCCTATTGTGATAACCTCTCCTTTATACGTTTCCCAAAATACTTCTGCTTTTCTGGGTCTCCCAACAGTAAAATTACCACCACGACACACCCATATTTCATCCTTAATCCGAACAATCTTACCTTGTGAACGTTCTCCATTCAGTGCGATGACTACTGTATGTTCTTGTTTTTTCTGTTTTCTGGGATCTCCAAAACCCAAGGATGAATGTTGAGGATATATCCATAAATCATATTCTTCTAAATAAAAACCTTGCTGATCAGAAGGAATATTGCCATAAACTCTCGCCAAATTTAAAGAAACTGAATAGGAACGGGGTTGATTTTTGAATAGTTCTACCCACTTTTTTCTCTGTTCTTCCTTTTTGTCACCTTCAAGAATGACAGCTTCTGCCTGTTCCGCTGTGCTGACTGAAGAAGGCGTCTCAGTCTTCACTGCTTTCGTTTGTTGCGTATCAGTTGATTTTTTTTCTGGAGTCATCTTTTCAATTATCAATTCTGTGTCAAATAAAAATAGCATGTTACACATTGTCATGTTCAATGTCAAGCATATGTCTAATATGTTCATACCATTGATATCGCGTTATTACAAATAATAATAAATAGTGTCATCAATATTCTATGGGTAGCTCTATTTCCCATATTTTTTTATAAGTGACTTGTATTTCATTAGATTTTTCTTTACAATCAATTGACTATTTTGATTGGATTTATATGACAATTTTAATCATCACTTAAAAATGGGAATCTCCCCAAAAATAATATTATAAATAATGAATACTAAAAATTTAACCACACAAATCCTATTTTCGATGCTGTTTGGGTGTATTTTAGGCATAATACTGAATCTTTATTTTATGGATTATGCTTTTGTTAAGGATTTTTTGGTCAATAATGTGTTTCACGTCATTGGTCAAATTTTTATTGCCTCATTAAAAATGCTCGTCGTTCCACTTGTTTTTATTTCATTAGTGTGTGGTGTGGCCGCTTTGGGTGATATTAATAAATTAGGGCGTTTAGGAGGAAAAGCACTTTTATTTTATGTGAGTACCACAGCCATAGCGATTACACTGGCTATCAGTTTGGCTCTTTTAGTCGCTCCTGGGGAAGGTTTTAATCTTAGTGTCACCACTGCACCTGATTTTATTCCACAAGAAGCCCCCTCTCTTGCTCAAACGATTATTAATCTTGTACCTGACAATCCTGTGAAAGCAATGGCAGAAGGACAAATGTTACCTTTAATCTTTTTTTCCTTGCTTTTCGGGATTGCTATTGTGATGGCGGGTAAAGCAGGTAAACGTATTGAACAACAATTTAATGATTATAATGCCATTATGATGGAATTGGTCTCTATTCTCATGAAAATCGCTCCTTTTGGCGTATTTTGTTTAATTGCTAAAACATTTTCATTACAAGGTTATGATGTCATCATGCCTTTAATCAGTTATTTTCTTGTAGTAGTGGGGGCTCTTTTAATACATGCGTTAGTGACGTATCCCCTCTTATTAAAAACATTTACAGGCTTAAATGTTGGAATATTTTTGAAAAAAATGCGACAAGTGCAAATCTTTGCTTTTAGTACCTCTAGTAGCAATGCGACGATTCCGATTAATATTGAAAATACAGAAAAGAAACTCGGTGTTGATAATTCAGTGGCCTCTTTTACCATTCCACTGGGTGCCACGATTAATATGGATGGTACAGCCATTATGCAGGGCGTTGCGACTGTGTTTATTGCGAATGTGTATCAGATTCCTTTAGGTATAGAACAATATTTAGCCGTTATTTTAACTGCAACACTTGCTTCAATTGGCACCGCTGGTGTCCCTGGTGTGGGATTGATTATGCTTGCAATGGTTTTAAATCAAGTGGGTTTACCTGTTGAAGGTATTGCTTTGATTATTGGTGTTGATCGGTTATTAGACATGATGCGTACTGCGGTCAATGTCACTGGGGATGCAGCGGGAACGGTGATTATTGCAAAAAGTGAAGGGGCGTTAAATCAAGAACGTTATAATAAAATCTTGTCTTAGCATGTGCTATGATATAATAAATTATCATGATATTTTAAAATAGACAAGGAGTAATAATGGGATTTTTAGCAGGTAAACGTGCCCTTATTGTTGGTTTGGCGAGTAAACGTTCTATTGCTTGGGGGATTGCACAAGCGTTACACCGAGAAGGTGCTGAATTAGCATTCACGTATCAAATAGATAAGTTGTGTGATAGAGTCACCAAAATGGCTGCTAAGTGCGATTCTAATATTAGTTTACCCTGTGATGTGAGTAGTGATGAACAAATTGAAGCTGTATTTGAAACCTTAAATAAATCTTGGGATGGATTAGATATTATTATTCATTCTGTCGCATTTGCTCCCCGTGAAGAATTAGAAGGAGCTTATTTAGATAATGCGACACGTCAAGGATTTACGACTGCGCATGAAATCAGTTCTTATAGTTTTGGTGCTTTGGCAAAAGCAGGACGTAGTATGATGAAAGGGCGGAATGCTGCGTTATTAAGTCTCTCTTATCTTGGGGCAGAGCGTGCGATGCCTAATTATAATGTCATGGGTTTGGCAAAAGCCAGTTTAGAAGCGAATATTCGATATCTTGCTTATAGTTTAGGTCCTGAAGGTATTCGTGTCAATGGTATTTCTGCGGGACCTATACGCACATTAGCAGCGTCAGGTATTGCAAATTTTCGGAGCATGTTAGATATTTTTGCACAAAATGCACCCTTACGTCGTAATGTGACGATTGACGAAGTCGGCAATGCGGCTGCTTTTCTATGTTCTGATTTAGCCTCTGCCATTACCGGAGAAATTACCTATGTTGATTGTGGATATAATATTACAGGTATGATGAATTCAGTTCTCCCAACAAAGTCATAATTGAAAAGGAGTATGATCACAGTGACTTCTGATGAAAAAAAACAACAGGTTGCAAAAGCAGCTTTAGACTATGTGATGGTAGATACTATTATCGGAGTAGGGACAGGCAGTACTGCAAATTTCTTTATCGATGCCTTAGCAACGATTAAACATAAAATTGAAGGGGCAGTCGCCAGTTCAAATGCCACCGCTGAACGCCTAAAATCTAAGGGAATTCCTGTTTTTGACCTGAATAGTGTGACTGAGATTTCAGTTTATATTGACGGTGCCGATGAATCTAATCGGCATTTACACTTGATTAAAGGAGGCGGTGGTGCATTAACCCGTGAAAAAATTGTCGCTGCGGTGAGTCAACGCTTTGTGTGTATTGCAGATGACAGTAAATTAGTGGATGTACTGGGAACCTTTCCACTGCCTATTGAAGTCATTCCTATGGCACGCGGTTATGTTGCACGTCAAATCATCAAATTAGGCGGAAAACCCATTTTGCGCGAAGGATTTACGACGGATAATGGCAATTTGATTTTAGATATCCACAATTTGCAAATCACAGAGCCTGTTAAATTAGAAACGCAACTGAATGCTATTACGGGTGTGGTGACCAATGGATTATTTGCTGCTCATCCTGCCACTGTCTTGTTATTGGGTAGCAATCACGGGGTTAAGGTATTAGATTAGAATGACAGGTCACATACGCATTATTGCAGGAGAATGGCGGGGACGTAAATTGCAAGTCCCTGATAAACAAGGATTACGTCCCACGCCTTCTCGTGTGCGTGAAATGTTATTTAATTGGTTATCTGGAGCAATTTCAGGTAGCCGTTGTTTAGATTTATTTGCTGGATCGGGGGCATTAGGTATTGAAGCAGCGTCACGCGGTGCTAAACAGGTCACTTTAGTTGAAAAAGACTGTCAGATTACACAAGGTTTAACACAACAAATACATATTTTTGATCCAAATATCAAACATATTAATGTCATTGCTGCCAATGCCTTAACATTTTTAAAAACCCCTACTACCCCTTTTGATATCGTTTTTTTAGATCCGCCTTTTGGAGCTGATTTACTCCAACCCTG
>DAOVZS010000054.1 GCA_030635005.1 Thiomargarita sp.
CCAAATTGCACCGCAGTTCGTTTCTTTTTCAGTCATTTGCTTTTTCCTCAGTTTTGTTACCCGATAATACGACCCAACTAATCAATATAATCAATATAATCCAAAGTGAATATCCAATGAGCCAATCTATAAGTGGAATCTCATAGTCTGGCAGTGGATTAGGTAAATATCCAAAACTCTGGAATTGCTCCAGTTCTACTCCAGTAGGAAGAGGATAATAAAGGCTATCATTGCCTTTAACACCTAAGACATAACCCTCATCCTTCATATAAACGCCTGCAAAAACGAAATAACTATGCGTTTTATAGCCCAAGACCAAATCTTCATTTTCAGCTCCTACCAATTCGATATCCATGATTTGGTGAATATCATCCTGTTCGCCAAAAAAGAATATCCCACCTTTTGCGTATACAGGAGAGCTAATAAAAAATATCATTACAAATATAGAGATTAGTTTTTTCAATGTGTTATTCCTATAAAAGCATATTAATAAAGAGCACACCACCTCCTGGTGATATGACTCCTATTCAATAACGCGCTACTTTTCATATTATCCCCTTTAGAGATTTTTTTTAATGATATACGTGTCTTTTATAACTAACTAAGCTGTCTTTTATCTCCTTTTATCCTCAGTGGTCACATGTGTGAGAATGCTCATAAATAACTCATGTTACGTGCTGAGACATATATCAACGTCCTAGGCGTATTTTGTAAGCAAATGTAAACAAGCACACTGGAGATACATTCCCTTACAAAAAAGCCTAAATGAGACATATTCTGTTTACAAAATTGTGTTTTAATAGTCTCCAAGCAAGATAATCATTTTATTACACGGGAGATTTATCATGAAACTGACTTATTTGTCAGTTGCCATAGCAACAATTTTTGCATCATCAGCGTGGGCGGGAAATGGAAATAGCCCACGAAATAACTCACAAAATGCACCAGCAGAACAAGGAACCGCAGTAGAATGTTTACAACTTGGTACTTGTGATACTTCAATCGCATTATCAAATTCTGAGATTCTCACACTTTCTTTCATGCGCGAAGAAGAAAAAATGGCAAGGGATGTGTATATCACTCTGTATGATGTTTGGAATAGCCCCCTCTTTGATAATATTTCGCAAGCTGAACAACAGCACATGGATCAACTCAAATTATTACTGGATAGTTATGGTTTGCCTGATCCTGCTTTAGAAGAGGTGGGCATATTTACGGATACCACGATTCAAAGCTTATATGATAGTTTAGTGGAACGTGGGAGTATCTCACTCATTGAAGCCTTACATGTGGGTGGTTTAGTTGAGGAAGTAGACATCGCAGATTTACGACAGGGTATTGCTGAAACAGAAAATCCTCTTTTAAATCAAGTCTATACCAATTTATTAAAGGGATCTTATCAGCATTTACGTGCTTTTATACGTAATATTGAGTCTTCAGCTGCACTGTATGAGGCTCAATTTTTGTCCCAAGCAGAGGTTGATGAGATTGTTAATCTTGCTAATATCAGTACCGGTGTCAGTTCTCAAGGTGGAAATTCAGAATTGACGGCTAACAATGCTCAATTTCAAGCAGTCATTCAAACGCAAACAGGATTGCATGCGAATGGCAGTGTTTTAAATCAAAATGATACCATTAACCTGACAGTGATGATCCAAGCAGATCCGGATCATGTAGGAGAAACAGTCGATTTTATTATTGTGGCAACCCTGATAAATCAACAAAATCAAGCGTTAATGTTTATGCGTGATGACACAAGCACATGGCATATTTGGGATGCGGCTATGAATACACTGATCGCTGCAGAAGCACAACAAGAATTGTATAATGATTATCAGTTGGATATTTATGAAGGACTTTTGCCTGCGGGCAGATATGACATTGCTGTTGGCTATCGCCTACAAGATGGCACAGTGATTTTTAATACACAAGTCATCACTTTTTCAGTTCAATAAGAAAGGAATACTACCATGCTGTATTTGAGTAAAATCATAATATTAGGATTAACCATCGCTTTAAGTATGACAGCACAATCTGAAACAATTGCGCCCAATACTGTACAATCTGAAACCGTTGTGCCCAATACTGAAAATACAATGGGCACAATGGGCAAAAATAAACGGGGTAATGGAAAACATAAGCCTACCTTTGCTGAGTTTGATTTAAATGCAGATGGGAAAATTCTTGAAGATGAATTTTATAAAGCGCGCGATCAGCGGATAGCCAAGCGTGCAAAACAAGGATATCAAATGAGAAATCTTGCACATGCACCGTCATTTGTTAAAATTGATCTCAATGGAGATAAACAAATCACGCCAAAGGAATTTACGAAACATCTTTTTCAGTGTGGTAAACATAAACAAAAATAGACGTCTTCCTAGGGCGTTGCCCCAGGCTAATATATGTCGCCCTTTCAGGGCTTATCTTTTTCCCCTGAAAGGGGATAACATATCAGCCTGGGGCAACGCCCTAGGCTTACTTACCAACTTAAATCAGCTATTATCTTATCAATATCCGCTCTAACTTTAAATAGTTCAAAAGGATGTTTTCCTTCAGGCAAGGGTTTTCCATTGTTGATATGATCTGCCATTGTAATCACTAATAAGGTCATTCGGGTTAAAAGATATTGTTTGACCATATTGGTAATCAGTTCCACATTTTCGATTTCACCATTTTGACGTTGTTGAAGACATCTCATGTCAACCAATTTGCTAATATAGTCTTCTTCTATATTCCCCGTTAAATCTTGCAAGTAATTTTGAAGCGTTTCCACATGTGTTTCTTCCATTAAATCGAATGTGATTTTTCTCAGGGCACGTTTACCCCCTAAAAATTGTACCAATTCAGCATTGATTTGATTTCTCACTTCTGAATCTTCATGAAACAATGATTTTCCAGGTTTAATGAGAGAAAATGTATCCTTAGTGAAAAATTCTAATAAGGTATGACATAATACAATCGGTTTATCCCCTAAACGTTTTTCTTGACGTGCTTTAACCAACATGCCTACCATGTCCAGATATTTGGTTTCGGCAGGGCGTAGAATATGAATGATGGTTAATTGTTCAATTTCATCTTCAATAAAAGTTTCATCAGGGTATTGTTTTAAAATAGTCCTCACTTCTGAAATCGCCTCTTCCCATTCATCCGCAATACATTCAGTGGAATGTTTTTCTAATCTGTGGGGTTCTGGAAGAGTGCCCGTTGCAGCATTATCAGTACAATACGTGATCACTTCTTGTATTAAGGCGTCATCAAAAACAATCCTTGTGTCTGTTTCATGATCAATAAAATCTCCGTAATAGCCTAAGACTAAACGACATGTACGGGGATCAAACACCTGTGGTTGTTTGGTTTTTTCAGTCAATACATTCCAAATGGCTTGTTTATTGACAATATCCATGACAGGCGTGACTAAACAAGGATGTTTTAATTGTTTTTGAAGGACATCCATTGCTTTTAGCACGTCCTCAATAATGATTTCCTTTTGTGCAGTTCCCAATTTTTCCGCTTTTACTTTAAAATAAGGACTGGCTAAATTGGTCATCATATCATTGACAAAAAATGGGATCGCCCCCCCTGCAATGCCTAATGCAGCAAATCTGGCACGAAGTTGTTCATTTATAGATAAATCAAGACGATCAATATCCTTATTATGTTCTTGTTCTATGGCTGCTTCTAATTGTGTGAGTATTTCCTCATTAATGGGTGCAAGGCGTTGTTGAGAATCCATCAAGAGCGCAGTACGTACATTATGATGTGCGGTGCCATCTTGTAAACATCCCACACTCACTTCAATGCCATCAACGCCCGCTTTTTCTATACTTTTCAGCAAGACAATAGTTGATTTGGTTAAATCAGTTGAATGGAGATGAAGATGTACCGCTAATCCCAACTTCTTTAATTCTTGAATCAAACTAACTGCTTCTATAGGATCTAAGAGATCACCCGCAAAACACTTAATTGCCAGTGATCCTAATCCTGCCATTTTTTCTTCCCCATTTTTCTTAATAAGGGTATTGCCCCCCTGTTTTTTACGTTCTTCATTGGCAATCGCCATGAGTTTCTGAGCATATTTGACATAATATTGCGTAGAAAAACGAGGGGAATAAGACATGCCTGCTTGAACATGTGCTAAATTTTGTAAGGGCATTCTAAAGGCTGTTTCATCCACTGTCCTTTTTTTCCAATTCGCAGCACGGTGTTTTTTGGGAATCAGATTATAACGATAATCTGCTCTCGCAGCCTGTATTTTGAGATTCTCTCTTTTGGCAAGAATATTGTTTCTCACAACAGCCTGAATAGTTTCTGCTAAATTTCGGGGATCATTTAAAGCACAAAAAACACGAAAGCATGTCGCAGCATGCGGATTAGGATCACCCGCCATTTTTGTGGCATGTTTAATCACCATGTGGGCAACTGTCGATCCCTTATTTTCAAAAGAAAACATACTTGCCCGTACGAGCCATTGTAAAGGCATACTATGCTTACTGACTGTCTTTTTTTGCGGTACTTGAAGAATATCCCAAAGTGTCTTAAGATCAACGCCTTTTTTGATCAGCATGGATTCTAATGTATCTTCATTTGTTTCTAAAATACGTGCAATCGCATTTTTATTGACATTTAAGCTTCTTAAAAGTTTTTGAAAAGAAGCGATGCCATTACCTTTGAAGCTGATATGTGCATTTTTTAAGGCTTGCATTAATGAGATATTTTTTTGATGCACAACCTCATCTACACATTGTTTTAAAGATTGTGCCCATTCAAAGGGATGTATCGGGGCATCATTGCCTTCTTTATCCGCATGTTTTAAGGCAATTTGAAAACTTTGTCCTCCAAAAGCTTCAAAAACAGAAAATCCTGCTTTATAAGACAATTGAATAATATTTTTAACCGCTGCTGCTTCAAAACTCCATAAGCCACTTGATTGCATATTATCACGATACCAATGTCCAACACTGATATAACGTGCTTTTTGAGTGTCAGCAAGCCATGCTTTAGCTTCTCCCAATAAAGTCAATAGCATTAAAAATCTTTGCTTTTCCTGTTCTTCAATGACACTATTCTCAAAATGATAAAATTGTTGATATTCTTCAATATTTTCTAAAGTGACTTTATCAATAGATAATGGTTTTTTAAAATCTACCTTTTTGAGAATTTTTTTGGCTTCTTTTTGATATTTAGAAATATTTAAGCGTAAGGTGGCAGCAAATTTTTTGATTCTTTCACCGCCCATAGTAGGATTTGCAAAGACTTCTTTAGTACGGGCTGTGATATCTGTTAAAGTGTGTGCAGTGTATGTCATGCTTGATGTATAAATAATCCTAATTGATTGGAAATAATAAATGATTGATATGTGTAAATAATATAACATTATAACCTTATCACATTAAAAAAATCAAGTCATTAGGATTTTTCTATGCAATCAGAGCACTTAGGTAAATTGCATGCTATCCGTCCAATCAACATGAATCGTATTTCCTGCTACAAATTTACCTGATAAAATGTCTTGTGCTAATGGATTTTCTAAAGTGTGTTGAATCACACGTTTTAAGGGACGTGCCCCATATACGGGGTCAAAACCAGCCCTTCCTATTTCGTCTAAAGCAGTCTCACTGACATGCAATATGATATTTTGAGCGTGTAAACGTGTACGCAAATGATCAATTTGTACCTGAGCAATGGCGCGAATATCTTTTAAGCCAAGGGGATGAAAGACAACCACATCATCTACACGGTTGATAAATTCTGGACGAAAATGTTGTCCCACAATATCCATAACAGCAGTTTTCATCGCGTTATAATTGTCTTCTCCTGCCATTTTTTGAATAATGTGTGAACCGAGATTGGATGTCATGACAATAACGGTATTACGAAAATCCACTGTGCGTCCTTGTCCATCCGTTAAACGTCCATCATCTAATACTTGCAATAACACGCCAAATACATCGGGATGTGCTTTTTCGACTTCATCGAGTAAAATAACGCTATAAGGTCGTCGACGCACTGCTTCTGTTAAATAACCCCCTTCTTCATAGCCCACATATCCCGGAGGTGCTCCAATTAAACGGGCAACAGAGTGTTTTTCCATAAACTCTGACATATCAATCCGTATCATGGCTTCGTCTGTATCAAATAAAAAATGGGCTAATGCTTTACACAATTCCGTTTTACCGACACCCGTAGGTCCTAAAAATAGAAAAGAGCCGTTAGGACGACTGGGATCAGATAAACCCGCACGTGCACGACGAATGGCATTAGAAACTGTTTGTACTGCCTCATGTTGTCCGATAACACGTTGATGTATCGCGTCTTCCATACGCAGTAATTTATCGCGTTCGCCTTCTAACATTTTAGTGATAGGGATGCCTGTCCATTTGGACACCACTTCTGCAATTTCTTCTTCAGTGACTGCATTACGTAATAACTGCATTTCTTGTTGATCGACTTGAGCAGCTGCCGCTAATTGTTTTTCCAAATTGGGAATATGTTCATATTGCAATTTTGCCATCTGTTCTAAATCACCCGCACGATGGGCTGTTTCCATGGATAAACGGGCATGTTCTAAATCTTCCTTAATTTTGCTCGCATCTTGGACGGTGGCTTTTTCAGAACGCCAAATTTCATTTAAATCAGCCAATTCTTTTTCTAATTGGCTGATTTCAGATTTGAGTTTTTTTAAACGTTGTTTTGAAGCGGCATCCTTTTCTTTTTTAATGGCTTGCTGTTCGATTTTAAGTTGAATTAAACGACGATCTCTTTTATCAATCTGTTCAGGTTTAGAGTCAATTTCCATACGAATGCGACTGGCTGCTTCATCTACCAAATCAATGGCTTTATCAGGCAATTGCCGATCTGTAATATAACGATGTGATAAGGTGGCGGCTGCCACAATGGCGGGATCGGTGATATCTACGCCATGATGTACTTCATAACGTTCTTTCAAACCCCGTAAAATTGCGATGGTATCTTCAACATTAGGTTCATTGACTAAAACTTTTTGAAAACGCCGTTCCAAAGCAGCATCTTTTTCAACATATTGACGATATTCGTCTAAAGTTGTAGCACCGACACAATGTAACTCACCACGTGCTAAGGCAGGTTTAAGCATATTACCCGCATCCATCGCCCCTTCAGCTTTACCCGCACCGACCATTGTGTGCAATTCGTCTATAAATAAAATGATTTGCCCTTCTTGTTGTGCCAAATCATGCAGCACCGCCTTTAAGCGTTCTTCAAATTCGCCTCGAAATTTAGCTCCTGCAATTAAGGATGCCATGTCAAGTGATAATAATCGTTTATTTTTCAAGCCTTCAGGGACTTCATGATTAATAATGCGTTGGGCTAAGCCTTCTACAATAGCCGTTTTTCCCGTACCGGGGGCTCCAATTAAGACGGGGTTATTTTTTGTACGACGTTGTAACACTTGTATGATCCGACGAATTTCATCATCACGTCCAATAACAGGATCTAATTTACCTTGTTCGGCACGTTCTGTTAAGTCAATGGTATATTTTTCAAGAACTTGTCGTTGTGATTCTGCATTAGGATCAGTCACCTGTTGTCCTCCTCGTAATTGCTCAATGGCTTGTTCTAATAAGGCTTTTTGAGTCCCTGCTTTACGTAATAATTGACCCAAACTGCCTTTATCTTCCAGTGCTGCTAATATAAATAATTCACTTGGAATATATTGATCACCCCGTTGTTGTGCCAATTTATCCGTGATATTTAATAAACGTGTTAAATCATTAGAAATATGGACTTCACCTTGATGTCCACTGACTGTATCAATACGTTCAAGCGTTTCAATTAATCCTGAACGGATTTTATTGATATTTGCACCTGCGTGTTCTAATAAGTGCGTAACACTGCTTTCTCTTTGGTTGAGCATTGTCAAAAATAAATGGACTGAATCAACAAATCGGTGATCTTGTCCTACTGCCAGACTTTGTGCCTCCGAAAAGGCCTCTTGAAATTTACTGGTGAGTTTGTTTATATTCATTGGGCTATCTCTTTTATTAATTGATGTTACGCACTCTGTTTCTAAACAGCATCGTTCCATTTTTTGGAACCAGGGGCGATGCCCCTGGCTATATTATTAAGCCCCGTTGGGGCGAAGGCACAAACACAGTCATAGACGTACAGGCACAGTCAGAAACTCAGGCACAAACACAGTCAAAGTCAAGGTCAAAACAAGACCTTGCAGGTTTATGAGTCACAGGCACAGTCACAGGCATAGTCACACCAAAACCTGCCAGGTCGCAACCGCAGGCACAACCATAGGCACAACCAAAGGCACAACAAGATGTAATATACAAACTACGCATGAAGCTCAAGGGTGAGATATCACATAATGCCAGGCTCATTTCCCCAACATCTTCATATTACAATGCACAGATCCTATATTATTGCTTGTGTTTGTGCCTGTGTTTGTGGTTGCGACCTGGCAGGTTTTGGTGTGAATGTGCCTGTGATTGTGCCTGTGACTCTAAAACCTGCAAGGTCTTGTTTTGACCTTGACTTTGACTGTGTTTGTGCCTGTGTTTCTGACTGTGCCTGTGTTTGTGCCTTCGCCCCACCGGGGCTTAATAATATAGCCAGGGGCATCGCCCCTGGAGCTAAAACATGTAAATATGTTATTTAGAAACAGAGTGCGTAACATCAGTTATTAATTTTGTATCTTGTGAGTGCATGCGACCTGACAGGTTTTGGTGTGCCTGTGCTATTTATAATCCTTGTCTCAATTCTCGAACCACATTAGCCATCGTTTCTAATAATTCAGATTGGGGGACGGTTTCTACTAAAGTCACTAAGGCACTGCCTACAATGACGGCATCACTGACTTTTGCGATCTTGCCAGCTGTTTCTGCATCTTTAATACCAAATCCAACAGCGATCGGTAAATTTGAATATTGACGGATTTCAGCTACTTTCTCAGCAACACTATTGACATCAAGATCAGCACTGCCTGTCACACCTTTTAAGGAGACATAGTATAAATAACCGTCAGCTTGGGCAGCAATACGTTGAATACGTTCAGCCGTTGTCGTCGGTGCTAATAGGAAAATAGGGGCTATCTCGTGTGATCGAAGTAATGTATTTAAGGCTGTTCCTTCTTCTATGGGTAAATCCACCGTTAATACGCCATCTACTTCTGCATTTTGGGCATTTTGGGAGAATGCCTCATAACCCATGATTTCTATTGGATTTAAATAGCCCATCAGGACAATAGGGGTGATTTGATTGTCCACGCGGAAATTTTTCACCAGCTTTAAAACCTGATGTAAACTGGTGCCAGCTGCTAAAGCACGTTCACTCGCGCGTTGAATAACAGGTCCATCTGCCATGGGATCAGAAAAAGGAACGCCTAATTCAATAATATCAGCCCCTGCTTCAACCAGTTTATGCATTAAGGGTACTGTCAGTTCAGGATTTGGATCGCCTGCAGTAATAAAGGGAATAAGGGCAGCCCGTTTTTGAGTGCGTAAGAGATTAAAACACTTGTTTAAACGATTCATATTTTTATCCCCTCAAGAGTAGCCACCGTATGCACATCTTTATCACCACGTCCTGATAAATTAACCACAATACTTTTATTTTTATCCAGCGTAGGAGCAATTTTTTGACAATAGGCAAGCGCATGACTGGATTCTAAAGCAGGCATAATCCCTTCTAAACGAGAAAGATTGTGAAATGCTGCTAAGGCTTCCTGATCATTTATGGCAACATATTGAACACGTCCACTGTCTTTTAACCAAGCATGCTCAGGTCCGACACCGGGATAGTCTAATCCTGCAGAAATAGAATGCGTTTCAATAATTTGTCCATTGTCATCACTCATTAAATACGTCCGATTACCATGTAAAACGCCCGTTTTACCCGCACATAAGGGGGCAGCATGGTGTCCTGTTTCTAAACCATCCCCCGCAGCTTCAACGCCATAAATACGCACCGCGTGATCTTCTAAAAAGGGATAAAATAAACCTATGGCATTAGATCCTCCGCCCACACAAGCAATTAACATATCAGGCAACTGCCCTGTTTTTTCCTGAATTTGCTTACGTGTTTCTCGTCCAATAATCGTTTGAAAATCACGCACCATAACAGGATAAGGATGAGGACCTGCGACAGTCCCAATAATATAAAAGGTATTATCAATATGCGTTACCCAATCACGCATCGCCTCATTCAAAGCATCTTTCAAAGTTTTAGAACCTGATTCAACGGTACGCACTTCTGCCCCTAATAAACGCATACGATAGACATTAATCGCCTGACGTTTGACATCTTCTGCTCCCATATAAACCACGCATTCCATCCCAAAACGAGCAGCCACAGTGGCAGTCGCTACCCCATGTTGTCCTGCCCCTGTTTCAGCAATAATACGTTTTTTACCCATCCGTTTGGCTAATAAAGCTTGCCCCACGGTATTATTAATTTTATGAGCCCCTGTATGATTTAAATCTTCACGTTTCAAGTAAATCTGAGCTCCCCCTAAAACGTCCGACCACCTTTTAGCATGATATAAAGGAGAAGGTCGCCCTACAAAATGAAATAAATCATCATCAAGTTCAGCGAGAAAATCTGAATCTTTGATATAATGTTCATACGCTTGTCGCAATTCTTCTAAAGGTTGCATCAAAGTTTCTGCAACAAATATTCCGCCATAAGGTCCAAAATGACCCTGTGCATCTGGAACATTTAATTTAGTGACTGACATTTAAAACTCCATGATATCTATAGTGAAAAAAAACCTTACGTCAAGAAAATATCAGCATATTTTCTTTCAATAGACAGGATTTCGTTATTCGTTAATTGAGCAAATTCTTTTTTTTTCGCTCTTTTGGACAATTGTCCATTATTTTGCCTCAGAAAGCGTATGAGCAAATCTACTAATTTATCTGGCATATCAATATAATTTTTAATGAAATCATTTAAAAGGTCATATTTTTTTAAATATTGTATTTCTTGAGGAAGCGTGATATTCACCGTTTCAGCAACACACGCATAAAGAAATTCGGCTTGTTTCGTCACATCAAAATATTTGTAAAGGTCAATGGTGTTATTTAATACTTCAAGATTACCTTTTTCAGTAGGACGCCATTGAATATATTCTAATCTTGGCTTTGAATGCACTTCGAGTATCTCTTTATATGACGCTATCTTTTTTAGAATCACAGCCGAAATTGGAAAAACTAAGCCATGAGGTACAAACCCCTTTTCTGCCAGAATATGATGAAATAAATAACGGTGAATACGTCCATTACCATCTTCAAAGGGATGTATAAACACAAATCCAAAAGCAATCAATGCTGCCATCAATACAGGATCGTAATCACTTTCTTTTAATAAGCGATAGGTGGCAAAAAAACCAGCAAGTAATTGTTCAAGATCATCAGCACGTGCTGAAATATGAACAGGTATCGGTGTTCCCATAAGATGATCACGATCCCCAATAAATCCTCCTTCAATGCGTAATCCCGGTATTAGAAAACGCTTATCAGGAATCACGATATTTTGTAAATATTCCAATACTTCAAGATTTAATGTTCGTTGTCCTGCTTGGCTAATTATTTTTCCCCAACGTTCAATACGATTATGCGGTGGAGATTCCCCTTCAATGTTATAAGATGCTTTAGAATCTTTCAGGAGCAGAAAAGCAGACGCACGATTTAATAAGTCTGCATGTGTTTTTTCAATATGGTTAACAGCTATTTGAGACAAATTCAGGGTAATATACTGATCCAATAGCGGTGTTCTTCTAATTAAGGGACAAAAATCAGGCGTACCAGGTAGGTTATTATAGATTCTATGGCGACGTGAAGGGCGAGAGGGTCCTGAATATTGGAGTTTATCATTAATGAGTGCTACAAAATTGCCTTGTGTCGCATCAGGTATATTCAGTTTTTTATGAGATAACCATTCAAATAAAAACCAAATTTTACGACTATAGAGACCTGTGGGTTCAGATAGAATAATCTCACGCCATACACTGGGATCAATCTGTTCAAACAGTACTTTAAGGAGTGCCAGTTCAAGTCCTTCATATTTAAGTGCAAAAGTTAAATGACCATAAAGCGTATTTTTAGGCGTATGTCGCGGTGTAAATATACGCCATAAACCTTTTTCATATTTTTTATGTTTTGCGCCAATAGCACATAATAAATCAGGTATTGGAATGCTTAAATGATAATCTGTGATGAGTGCACTATAACCTACCAATGTTGCATTTGTCTCAGGTAAAGGATATTCGTGAAAAATGCTTACAGAATGTGAATTTTGTTTATTTTGAGTCATTTTTATGAAAAATGATTATTGACTACCTTTCAAACCTTGCTGAGTATTGATACAAGCCCTGAAAGGGCGATATATATCAGCCTGGGGCAGCGCCCTAGGATTGATGTAACGTGGGTGCATTTAATTTTTACATTTTTTGTTTGAATCAGAATTTTTAGCAATTATAAAATTTTCAGAATGAAGGCACAACAAGACCTGACAGATGACAAAGACAATGGGATTTGGATTGATGGATTTTCTGAAAAATTTTCAAAAAAAAGTGACATCACACCGCCTTGGACGATAGCCC
>DAOVZS010000090.1 GCA_030635005.1 Thiomargarita sp.
AAAGATGAGGCTGCATGGGATAAAGCAAAGGAACGTTTTGCTAAAGAGGGGAGAGAGGATGGTATGGTCGCTGGCATGAAAAAAGGTATGGTAGCTGGTATCGCAAAGGGTAAGAAAACTGGGATTACAGAGGGTAAAAAGGCTGGGATTGCAGAGGGCTTACAACAAGGACAACTCAAGATAGCCCAAGCCTTATTAGATGTATTAGATGACAAAACCATAGCCCAAAAAACCAAGCTCACAATTGCTAGGATTAGAAAATTGAGAAAGGAAGTCTGAATCATCAATCTCTCAAAAAAATTCATAACATATAATTTTGATTTTGTCAAGTTCTAAATAATTATAGATTAGTTATGTTATACTTAAAATCAACTATTGCATAGAGATTTTGTATGAAAGACTATTTATATATATATATATTTGCAGTGATGGGGTTAATAAGCCCAATATCAGCCAACGCATTGCCTGATTTTACCCAATTGGTAGAAAAATATGGTTCTGCAGTTGTCAATATTAGTACGACATCAACAAAAACATCTAAAAATAATAAACGCAGTTACAGAGAGATACCCGGTATTCCTGAAGATAATCCTTTAAATGATTTTTTTAGACATTTTTTTGAGGAACAGTCTTTTGAAGATTCACGTCCCTCAACATCATTGGGATCTGGATTTATCATTTCTAAAGATGGCTATGTCGTGACCAATAATCATGTGATTAGTGACGCTAATGAAATTATCGTCCGTTTAACAGATCGACGAGAATTTGTAGCAAAACTCATTGGAACAGATAAACGTAGTGATATTGCTTTATTAAAAGTCGAGGCTACTAATCTCCCTACGGTCCAGCTTGGAAGTTCAAAGAAACTCAAGGTAGGAGAATGGGTGTTAGCAATAGGATCACCGTTTGGATTTGAACATTCTGTCACCGCAGGTATTGTCAGTGCCAAAGGCAGAAGTCTACCCAGTGATACTTACGTTGCTTTTATTCAAACAGATGTGGCCATTAATCCTGGTAATTCTGGAGGACCTTTATTTAATTTAAAAGGTCAAGTTATTGGGGTCAATTCGCAAATTTATAGTCGTACTGGCGGTTTTATGGGATTATCATTTGCGATTCCTGTTGATATTATGAAAAGTGTTGTGGCACAACTAAAAGATAAAGGCATAGTCTCACGGGGCTGGTTGGGTGTATTAATACAAGATGTCACCCATCAATTGGCCGAATCCTTTAACATGGAAAAACCCCAAGGCGCTTTAATTGCTAAAGTGTTATCCAATAGTCCAGCATCGTCCGCCAAATTTAAAGTGGGTGATATTATCATTGTATTTGATGGTCAACACATAGAACGCTCATCAGATTTACCGCCTATTGTGGGCACAACTCAAGTAGGGACCACTGTTGAAGCGATAGTGATACGCCAAAAAAAGCATGTTACAGTATTTGTGACTATTGCTGAATTGCCTTCTGACAATAATATTGAATTAGCCACAACCCAACCCAGTAATCAAATTGCAAACAATCGCCGACTGGGTATCTCGATTATTGACTTGGATGATGAAAACCAGAACGCACTGAATATTCAAGATAGCGGTATTTTAGTACAAGATATTTATGCAGGTGTGGCACAAGATGCAGGCATTCGTAAAAATGATATTATTTTAATGTTAGATAATATTACCATTCAGAATGTGGCACATTTCAAAAATATCATGATGCAATTAAGTGCAGTCACAATTCCAATCCTCATATATCGAAATGGAGCGCCTTTATTTCTCGCAGTGCCTATTCCTGCCAAATGAACCCTCTTTCTATATTAACAGTTTATACACGCATAGGCTGTCATCTTTGTGAAAAGATGATACAAGAATTAGAAGTCTATCAACAGCAGCATGTTTTTTCTATCAATATAGTTGATGTTGATATGACGCCTGCTCTAAAACAACAATATGGTGAACATGTTCCTGTATTAGCAGTCGGCGAAAAAGAAATTTGTCATTTTTTTTTAAATCATGAACATTTGTTAACACATTTTCGGAGTACTGAGCTAACTTAATGAGTCATATTCGCAATTTTTCTATTATTGCTCACATCGATCATGGCAAATCTACACTTGCTGATCGTTTTATTCAAATCTGTGGTGGTTTAACAGAACGAGAAATGTCTCAACAAGTTCTAGACTCAATGGATTTGGAACGTGAGAGAGGGATCACCATTAAAGCACAATGTGTTACTCTCAATTATCACGCACAGGATGGGCAAACATACCAACTCAATTTTATTGATACACCGGGTCATGTGGATTTTTCTTATGAAGTATCACGTTCATTATCAGCATGTGAAGGTGCTTTATTGGTAGTGGATGCAGCCCAAGGGGTAGAAGCTCAAAGTGTCGCTACTTGTTATACGGCACTTGAACAAGGACTTGAAGTGCTTCCTGTACTCAATAAAATTGATTTACCCTCGGCAGAACCTGATCGTGTAATAGAACAAATTGAGGATATTATTGGGATTGAGGCAGAACATGCACTACGAGTAAGTGCTAAAACAGGTGTAGGGATTGATGACTTATTGGAAGCTGTGGTAAAGTTTATCCCCCCACCTATAGTACAATTAGATGCGACATTGACTGCACTTATTATTGATTCTTGGTTTGATAACTATTTAGGCGTGGTGTCTTTAGTACGGATTATGCAGGGTAGTTTGTCTAAAAAACAAAAAATCCAAGTCATGTCAACAGGACGCAAAGTTCTAGTAGAAAAAGTGGGTATTTTTACCCCTAAACTAGAAGAACGCACGTGTCTTCAAGCGGGAGAAGTGGGATTTGTAGTTGCAAATATTAAGGATATTGAAGGCGCACCTGTGGGTGATACATTAACAGATGCTGCGAATCCAGTTGATAAACCTTTACCAGGTTTTCAAGCCATAAAACCCCGTGTTTTTGCAGGCATGTTTCCTATTGATGCTAATGATTATGAGAATTTTCGAGATGCATTAGCCAAATTACGACTCAATGATGCTGCCTTACAATATGAACCTGAAACGTCACAAGCCTTAGGTTTTGGTTTTCGATGTGGTTTTTTGGGTATGTTGCACATGGAAATTGTGCAAGAACGTTTAGAACGTGAATATCAATTAGATTTAATTACCACCGCACCTACTGTTATTTACGAAATTATCACCACGCAAGGTGACACTTTAATGGTAGATAATCCAGCTGCGTTACCTCCTCCCAATCAAATTGCGGAAATGCGTGAACCGATTGTTGAGGCTAATATGATATTGCCACAAGAATATTTAGGCAATGTTATCGGTTTATGTATTGAAAAACGGGGGGTACAGAAAAAATTACATTATACAAGTTCACAAGTCACTTTAACCTATGAATTACCCATGAGTGAATTAGTGTTAGATTTTTTTGACAGATTAAAATCTGTCAGTCGAGGTTATGCGTCTTTGGATTATACATTTTTACGTTTTCAGGCGGCTAATTTGGTTAAACTAGATATTCTGATTAATAGTGAACATGTAGACTCTCTTTCTATCATACGACATCAAGATAAAACGAAAACACAAGCACAAGAGCTTGTCAAAAAAATGAAAGAGGTCATACCACGACAAATGTATGATGTCGCAATACAGGCGGCTATTGGGACACAAATTATTGCCCGTCAAACTGTTAAAGCCTATCGTAAAAATGTCACCGCTAAATGTTATGGGGGCGATGTGAGTCGCAAACGAAAACTTCTTGAAAAACAAAAAGAGGGGAAAAAACGTATGAAAAAGGTGGGATCGGTGACCATTCCACAAGATGCATTTCTAGCTGTACTACAGATTGGAAAAAAATAGTTTTGGTTTTTATGAAACCAATTTCCTAATAACTGATAACGTGAACACTGATACAACATGAATTGGGATTTAGCAACAATTTTAGTCTTATTAACATTTGTAAGTGGATTGATTTGGCTGTATGATAAAATTTTTCTCGCACCATGGCGTGTTATCGAGAAAACGAATAGTGTCGATGAAAATGAAAAAATACCTGTTATCGTAGATTTAGCACGTTCCTTATTTCCAGTTTTTTTGATTGTACTTTGTCTACGCTCATTTCTGGTGGAACCTTTTCGTATCCCCTCAAATTCTATGATGCCCACATTATTAACTGGGGATTTTATCTTAGTTAATAAGTTTAGTTATGGGATCCGATTACCTGTTTTAAATCTTAAAATAATGGAGATAGGTAAACCACAACGAGGTGATGTGGTCGTCTTTCGGTATCCTGAAGATCCTACGATTCCGTTTATCAAACGAGTAGTGGGTATACCCGGTGATGAGTTGGAATATTATAGCGATACTAAAATATTGTATATTAATGGCGAACAAGTGACTCAAGATATTGTGGGTAGTTTTATAGGTGTGGGTTCAGGGAGTGGTATGACAGGAAGCGAAGAACGTATCGAACATCTCGGCGATGTTGAACATGCGATTTTAGTACTCCCTAATAGAGAACTCAATACTCAATTTAATAAATGGACTATTCCAGAAAATGAATATATCGTCTTTGGTGACAATCGTGATAATAGTCGCGATAGTCGGTTTTGGGGTAGTGTGCCTGAGGAAAATTTAGTTGGAAAGGCATTTTTTATCTGGATGAATTGGGATTGGGCTAATAATGGGATTGCTTGGAAACGACTTGGCACACAAATAAAGTAGAGGATAGAATAATATCATGAAGTTAAATAGACAGCAGGGTGGAATGAGCATAACACAGATTATATTTATGTTTGTGTTCATTGCTTTTGGGACAGTGATGCTTATGAGATTAGTACCCGTGTACATGGATAATATGGTTGTAGATAAAGCTTTATTGAGTCTCAAAGAGATTCCAGATATCAATACAGCACGTGATCGTGATATTCAGAAACCTATTGTAAGATATTTAAGTTTACAGAGAGTGGAAATTCTTACATTTCACACTATTAAAGATTATGTGGACATTCAAAGATATGAAGATGGGGTAGAAGTGACAGTCACATATGAAAAAGTGATTCCTTTTGCAGCGAATGTTTTTCTTCTTGTGAAGTTTAAAAACACTATACTACTCAATTGAATCAAGATTATACCCTTTTATATAAAGCATTATCTTATCATTTTAAGCAAGCTCATTATTTGAAAACTGCACTCACACATCGTAGTGTGGGCACACTTAATAATGAACGTTTGGAATTTTTAGGTGATGCTCTGCTCAGTAGTATTGTGGCAGATAAACTCTTTGTGAATTTTCCAGAAGCCAATGAAGGAGAATTAACACGTTTTCGTGCACATTTGGTTAAACGGGATACCTTAGTGGAAATTGCGCAATATCTTGAATTGGGTCAATATTTGCACTTAGGAGGCGGGGAATTAAAAACGGGTGGAGAACAACGTGCTTCAATTTTAGCAGATGCAGTAGAAGCGATTATTGCGGCTATTTATTTAGACAGTGATATGAACACCTGTCAATCTATTGTGTTAAAACTTTGGAAAGATAGATTAAGTCACCTATCGCTGTGCACTATTAAAGATCCCAAAACCCGTTTACAAGAATATTTACAATCTAAAAAACAGCCGTTGCCTACTTATCGCGTTATTATTATTGGGGGCTCTCCCCATGCTCAAGAATTTGAGGTGGAATGTATCGTATCTGTTTTAGCACAAGCCACAAGCGGTAAGGGTGAAACGCGACGTCGTGCTGAACAATCTGCAGCTGAGAAAGCTTTGAGGGTGTTACATGTTGAATGAAGGACATTGCGGTTATGTTGCGATCATTGGTCGTCCAAATGTAGGTAAATCAACCTTACTCAATCACTTATTAGGACAAAAACTATGTATTACGTCACGTAAACCGCAAACGACGCGCCATCGATTATTGGGCATTAAAACAGAAGGAAAGAATCAGATTGTTTATGTCGATACACCTGGCATACATCAGCGTCAACATAATGCGATGAATCGTTATTTGAACCGTGCTGCAACAACCAGCATGGAAGGTGTTGAGGTGATTTTATGGCTGGTAGAAGCCTTGCAGTGGACTGAGGAAGACAGTCATGTTTTAAAAGCAGTCTCACACAGCACAGTACCCGTCATTTTGGGCATTAATAAGGTCGATAAACTGCCCAATAAACAGGTATTATTACCGTATTTAGAAGACATTGCTAGTAAATATGACTTTGTACATATTTTTCCAATTTCTGCTCTTAATGGTCAAAATCTGCCTGAATTGGAAACATTCATTACCCAATGTCTTCCAATAAATGATTTTTTATTTCCTGAAGAACAATTTACTGATCGTAGTGAACGTTTTTTAAGTGCTGAAATTATACGCGAAAAATTATTTCGTCGTTTGGGTGCTGAATTACCTTATCGTATCACAGTAGAAATTGAACATTTTTCGACGCATAAAAAGTTGACGCATATTAATGGACTCATTTGGGTAGAACGTGACAGTCAAAAAGGCATTGTCATTGGTAAAGAAGGAAAAATGCTTAAATCGATTGGCGAGGAAGCACGTAAAGATATGGAAACGATGCTGGATTGCAAGGTTTTTCTAGAATTATGGGTGAAAGTAAAAAAAGGATGGTGTGATAATGAACGTGCTTTACAACAATTAGGATATGCGTCTGAATAAAAAATCCGATATTAAAATCGGATTTTTTGGGTGATTTCCTGTAAATTACTTCGATTTTACGGGTTTTTTAGGCGTCTTAGAGGTTACGGGTATTTTAGGTGTTGCTTTTTTAGATTTTACAGGAACGGAACGGCCCAAAATGATTTTAGTCTTATTTCTCTGAATCGTTTTGGGCCCAATACCATGCACTTTCTCTAAATCTTTGAGAGATTTAAAAGCACCATGTTTAGTACGATACTTAATGATTGCAGCTGCTTTTTTGGGGCCAATACCCGATAAAATATGTGATAATGAGAGCGCATTTGCGGTATTGATATTTACCTTTTGGATATCAGCTGCTTGCGTAATGGGTAATACCAGTATAAAAAAAAAGACTATAAATAAGGGGAAACGAACAAAAGTCATCAGTCTACCTCAGCTATTGATATTGACATAAGAATGATTATCATAACTTTTTTTGTGTATTAATTCAAAATTACTGAGATCTTGAAAAATACTTTACCCAATAATTTTGATCAAATATTTTCAATTTAAAACTAATATTGAAACGTTTACCACTGAAAGTACCACTTTGTTCCACATTATAAATATCGGGATGATTTGATAAAATTTCTATTAAAGCAGTGGGATTTGCACTACTGCCACCAATTTTGACCAAACCTTCTTCAAGATGAAAATGCGTAATCCAACTATCCTTAGGAACAATGCTATTTAAACTTTCAAGAATGGTGAGCACGGGTTGTTTCGGAAATTCTTTGATCGGTGCAAGTTTTTCTTCTATTTCCGCAGCTTCCATACGTAATTGACTGACTGCGATTGTACGACGTTTTAATACCCGTAGATTTTGTTTCAGTTCTTGTTCATATTGTATCGCATACCCTACTGTTCCCAGTAAACTAATGATAAAAAGACCTATCAATATAAGCGCACTATAACGTATTTTTTGTTTGACTGCTTCTACAACATGTGCTATCGCACTGGGGGGCATAAAGGCATAATGATAGATGACTGATGTTGGCATAGACTCTTTATCCCAATCACTTATAGTCGTTTTTCGCTGAATTTTATGACTGAAATTTAACAGGGACTCGTCTAATTGTTCTTGAAATTCCGTCTCATCACAACAATCTACTTTAGAGGTATGTATCCAACGTTGAATCACATTATTTGACCATTCCAAGCAGGTAATCGTATGGTCATCTTCATCATAAATCTGAGAAGAAGACTTAGCATTTTTGATAACAAGAAGTGAACGGGGTAAAATACAGGTTAAAAATAAACCTACTTTCTCAAAGGCTTGAAATAAATCTTCTGCTCTTTGAGTGGGCATCCATAAAGTATGCAATGCTTTTCCACGTGCTGGTGTATGCGCAGTATACAAAAGAGGTTCTGTCATGCCAAAGAGTAAGCTTGACCTGTTAAGGTCCAGAATATTTTCCATAGCACTATTCTTATCGTTGGGATACGGGTTTGTAGTGACTAAAAATTCAGAACTGGGTAAAGCCAGTGCTATTCCTTGTTGTTTTGTTATTTCAGGTAATAAGCATTGTGCTGCCTTGGCTATTTCTGTCGCTGTTAAAAAACCATCTGTGTT
>DAOVZS010000269.1 GCA_030635005.1 Thiomargarita sp.
AATCATAAAATGACTATAAACAAAAGAGCATTGGCCCTTATAGATTGAAAGGCATATCAGCCTAGGGCTGTGCCCTAGGATTTTATGCTCACAATATCAATGCAACCCTAAACGTTTCGTAATTTCCAAAATCAACGCAGATTGATTTAATGTATAAAAATGTAAACCCGGTGCCCCCCCTGCTAATAAACGTTCGCATAAATGTGCCACTACATCCACACCAAATGCTTGCAAAGCAGGCTTATCATCCCCAAAATCTTTTAAACGAGCACGTAACCAGCGCGGTAATTCTGCCCCACAAGTATCTGAAAAACGAGCCAGTTGTTCAAAATTGGCAATAGGCATAATCCCAGGTACAATCGGAATATTAATATTACGCTTTGCACAACTTTCTAATAAACGAAAATAAGCATCAGCATTATAAAAATATTGCGTAATCGCACTATCTGCCCCCATCTCTACTTTAGCTTTAAAATAATCCAAATCTTGTTGGGCACTTTGTGCTTCTGGATGAAATTCAGGATAGGCAGCTACTTCAATATGAAAGTGTGTGCCTGTTTTTTCTCGAATAAATTGAACTAATTCGCTTGCATGCTGCAATTCACCTACTTGCCCAGCCCAACCTGATGGTTTATCACCGCGTAAAGCAACAATACGGTGAATCCCCTGTGCTTGATAAGCCTGTAACAATTTAAGAATATTGTCCCGATTACTGCCAATACAAGATAAATGGGGCGCTGCTTCCAGATCTGTTTCTGCTTGAATATCTATAACAGTTTCAAATGTTTTTTCTTGTGTCGAACCGCCTGCCCCAAAAGTCACCGAAAAATAACTGGGTTGTAATACGCATAACTGTTCACGTGTCTTACGTAAATTTACAATACCTTGTTCAGTACGGGGCGGGAAAAATTCGCAACTAATTGATTTTTGTTGTGATGTCATCATAAATTATTGGATATCATAAATATATAAACTATTATAATACAGTTGCATTATTAAAAATAAAGCATTATGATACATAAATGTGTGTTTAATTACTCATGTAAATGGTAATAATTATCATTTACAAAAAAAAAGGATATTGATATTATGGCATTACGTGATATAGCGCCCGGGAAAAAAGGCAAAGTGACTGGGCTTCAAAAAGGTAATAAAGGCTATCGCCAAAAATTATTAGCCATGGGGTTGACTCCCGGAACAGAGTTTAGCGTCATACGTTATGCCCCAATGGGTGATCCTGTAGAAATTCAAGTACGGGGATTTGCATTGAGTTTAAGAAAAGATGAGGCTGCTGCATTATTTGTGGAGCATCTTTAAAAGATGAAAAAATTAATTATTGGAGTCGTTGGTAATCCAAATTGTGGTAAAACTACATTGTTTAATGTCTTAACAGGGACTAAACAGCGTGTCGGAAATTGGCCTGGAGTGACTGTTGAGCGTAAAACAGGATATTATCAATATGCAGATCATGATATTGAGTTAGTGGATTTACCGGGTACTTATTCACTTGAAGTGATGACGTCATTAGATGAACAAATTGCCCAAGACTATATTCTCTCTGGTGAACCCAATCTGATTCTTAATATTGTAGATGCTTCTAATTTAGAGCGTAATCTTTATCTCACCACCCAATTGTTAGAAATGGAAGTGCCCTTAGTAATAGCCTTAAATATGATGGATATTGCTGAACAACGTCATATTAACATTGATATCAGTGCATTATCACAGAAATTAGGAGTGCCCGTCATTCCCATCAGTGCTGCGAAACATGATGGACTTGAAAATTTAAAACAAATTATGGCACGGGCTGCTGAAGAAAAACATATTCCGACGCTGAGAGTGATATATCCTGAAATCATTGAAGATTCTATCACTACATTATTACCTGCTGTCATTGAGCAGTTACCTAAAAATATAAAATCTCATGCCAGTTGGATTGCTTTAAAAATATTAGAAGATGATAGTTTAGCAACACATTGGTTAGACAAAAATATTAATGTCACACCCTATCAACAAAAAATTGAAAAAGAATTAGGTGAAGATATTGATATCATTGTTGCAGATAGCCGTTATACGTTTATTACAAAAATTGTTGAACACGCAGTCACAAAAAATGCGGCTTTTACTAAGACAATGTCAGAAAAAATTGATAATATTGTACTGAATCGTATTCTGGGTATTCCCATTTTTCTGGCAATCATGTATTTAATGTTTATGTTTACCATTAATATTGGGAGTGCTTTTATTGATTTTTTTGATATTTTATTTTCGACTATTTTTATAGAAGGGATGGGAGAAGTCTTAAAAACAATCGGATTACCAGAAGTATTTATAATCATTATCGCCGAAGGGATTGGGGGAGGACTTCAAATTGTAGCCACGTTTATTCCCATTATTTTTGCCTTATACCTGTTTTTATCG
>DAOVZS010000278.1 GCA_030635005.1 Thiomargarita sp.
CATAAATTTTTAAATACAGTCATCGGATCGTCACATTCTGGTATTTGTGGATTAAGTGGCGGAGAACGAAAAAGAGCTAATTTGGCACATGAATTAATTGCGATGCCCTTGATTTTACTATTAGATGAACCGACTTCTGGGCTTTCGTCTGTGGACGCTGATAAAATTATTCGTTTATTACAACAATTGACACAACGGGATGATTTAACAACGATTGCGACGATACATCAGCCAAGCCGCGAAACCTTTAAACGTTTTGATAATGTATTATTCATGAATCATGGCGGTACGGTGGCTTATTATGGACCCACCAAGGAAGCGACGCATTATTTTGAACTGGTGACTGGAAATGCCCGTTTTAATTGTAATCCAGCTGAATATTTATTAGAAATCTTAGACAATGCGCATCATAATACAACATTGACCCAATCTTTTGCACAGGGGAAATTCAAAGATCAATTTCACTTTATCACAGCCAGGGAGCGTGCTTTATGAAAAAAACCAAGATACGAAATCTCTATTATGGGACAGCAGCTTTTTTTATCTTACTGTTCTTAGCGTTACATGTCCATACCCTTATAGTATTACCACAGCGTGATCACCGAGAAAATATTACGCCCCTAGTCGCCCAAGGAAAACTTGTTTGGGAAGAAAATAATTGTATCGGTTGCCATACCTTACTGGGAGAAGGCTCTTATTATGCACCTGAATTAGGTAATGTTTACAAACGTTTTCACAATAGTAGAGCAGCTATTAAAGGATTTCTCCAGAGTCGTCCTAAAACAGGTGTACCAGGACGGCGTAACATGCCTCAATTTAATCTTTCTGATAAGGATTTAGATGCGATTACTGCATTTTTAAAGTGGACGTCAGAAATTGATACCGCAAATTGGCCGCCTAATATTCAAGGTTAAGCGATAGGGTGACACTAAAATGTCACCATATCAATTTTTCCTAAAATCTTTAATACTGACATTGAAGACTGGTAAACCAAAAACGACCTGCCATAGGAGCATCCTGAACTGTTTGATATTGTGTATCCGCTAAATTTTCGACACGAAAACGCAGTGCCCAATGTTTATTAAAATAGTAATCACCTGTTAAAGTCCATATATCATAACCCTCTAAAAGCGTAGTATTTTCAACATCATCATAGCGTTCTCCTTGCATTAACCAGCTGACCGCTAAACGTGTTGGACCGCGTCTTTCAGCCACTTCCATCCAAAAACTTTGGTCAGCACGATGGGGTAATAAGAGTCCTGTTGCCTCATCTTCTGCCTTTAGCCACGTTCCTGTACTGTTAAATTCCCAGTTGTCACGTTGCCATTGGAATGAATATTCTATACCCATGATACTGGCTTGATTGAGATTTTGTGACATTCCTGTACTTGACGTATCAATCAATTGATTAATCTTAGTTTGATATGCACCGATAGACCATTTATAGTATTCTTGTGGACTTTTAGTTTCCTGTCCTTTCAAAGCAAGTTCAATCGTATCGGACTCTTCGGGTTCAAGCGTCGAATTGCCATATTCTGGATGATATAATTCATCAAATACGGGGGCTTTAAAGGCAGTCCCATAAGACATGACCACATTCAAAGTTGGCTTTAAGGCATAAGCAAATCCAAGATTGCCTGTCATATACGTTCCAAACTGTTCATTATCATCTTGACGTACCGCTGCATTCAGTGAAAATTTACTAAATTTTCCATGATACTGAGCAAACAAACCTTGATTATTACGTGCTTTCACCCTATAAGCCGTATGACTTTCTACCTCATCATTCTGATATTCATACCCAATAAATATGGTACCCATTTTTGATAATAGAAACTTATTCTTAAAAGACAGTATGTTTCGATCAGTATAAAAAAATGACGTTGATGAATCTGTATTATCAGAAATGTCTGATTTATGAGCACTATTACCCATATTTAAAGTCATTTTCCACCAATTATTTAAGAATAATTCTGCCTTTAAGCCCATAGCGTCTTGAAAAAAATCCTCATTAAAAGAGGTCTCTTGAGTATTTCCTTCTAATCGTAGTGCATAAGCTTCAAGACTGAATACTGTTCCAAACTGATGACCCAAACGCATATTATATGATGTATTCTCATAAGCATCATCAATTAAACACGTTTCCTCAAAACAACACACATACTCTGATTGCAAGTAATCTCCATAAAGACTAAAC
>DAOVZS010000288.1 GCA_030635005.1 Thiomargarita sp.
CAAAATTTGGGTACAATCTAAATGCACTGGTCACGTGGAAACAAGAACGCATCAAGGTAAGGAAACAATCATCAAGAATCAATATACCTGTAAAAGTATGTTGGATACTTTTGAAATAGCCAAAGAAAAACCTGAAATTATTGATAGATGGGAAGATGATCAAAACAATCATTTATACCTTTTACTGCAAGATAGTTTTTGTTATCAATAGATACAAAATCCAAAGACACAACACCTACTTTCCTCTAAAATTAAGTTATTAATGAGCCTATAAAACAATGAATTTAAAAGATAAAAAACTATTACTCATCGGGGGAGCGGGGTTAATTGGTTCGCATACCGTTGATGAATTGCTGAAAGAAGATGTCGCAGAAATTCGGATTTTTGATAATTTTACTAGGGGGCGTGAAGAAAATCTACAAGATGCCCTTAAAGATAAACGGGTTAATATTTTTCCTTTAGGCGGTGAATTGTTACATAGAGATATTCTGAACACCGCTATGAAAGACATCGATGGCGTTTTTCATTTTGCAGCCTTATGGTTATTACATTGTTATGATTATCCACGTTCTGCTTTTGAAGTTAATATAGGTGGCATGTTTAATGTGCTAGAAGCCATGGTCAATAATAGGGTGAAACGTCTCGTTTCTTCCTCTTCAGCTTCGGTGTATGGAGATGCGGTAAAAGAACCGATGACAGAAGATCATCCCCATAATAATACAAATTTTTACGGGGCAACGAAAATTGCGGGAGAGCATATGTGTCGCTCCTTGTATCACCGTTATAAAGACACCGAGCAACATTTTGACTATGTTGGCTTACGTTATATGAATGTATATGGGGCAAGACAAGATTATCATGGTGCTTATATTGCTGTCATTATGAAAATTTTGGATAGATTAGATAACGGTTTAGCACCGATAGTATATGGAGATGGATCGCAAGCCTATGATTTTATTTATGTGAGTGATTGTGGACGGGCTAATGTGTGTGCAATGAAATCGGATGCCACCGATCAATTTTATAATGTGGGCACCGGTATTAGAACTACCATTAAAGAATTGGCTGAGATGATATTAGAAGTCACAGGCTCAAGTTTAAAAATTCAATATGAACCTGGGGGATTAACATTTGTCAAAAATCGTATTGGCTGCCCTGTGAAAGCACACACAGAAATTGGGTTTCAAGCAAAACTGAAACTACATGAAGGCTTAAAACAATTGATTACATGGCGTAATAACCATAAATCAGAAGTCGCACAACGTCGTAAAGAGGTAGGGATTGTATCATGACTAAAAATATACCCATTTCCCTACCTTCTACTGGAGAAGAGGAATGGCAAGCTTTACGTGACCCTATTATGACCGGATGGTTAACGCAAGGTCCCAAAGTTGCCGAATTTGAACAAAAGTTTGCCCAACGTCACCAAGTGACTCATGCGATCGCAACCACAAGTTGTACCACTGGGCTGCATCTGATTTTAGCAGCTATGAATATTGGCAGCGGTGATGAGGTGATTGTACCTGCATTTACTTGGATAGCCACTGCAAATGTGGTATTATATTGTGGTGCTACGCCTGTTTTTGTTGATGTTGACCCCATTACCTTTAATATTGATTCCCAAAAAATAGCTGAAAAAATAACAGATAACACAAAAGCAATTATTGTCGTTCATTTGTTTGGATTATGTGCTAATATTGATGAGATCAAAAATGTTGCCCCAGATATTCCCATTATTGAAGATGCAGCTTGTGCAGCAGGAGCAAGCTATAAGGGTACATCTGCAGGTGCATTAGGAATAGCCGCTGCCTTTTCTTTTCACCCACGTAAGACTATCACTACTGGCGAAGGGGGAATGGTGACGACGAATCACCCCGAATTGGCAGAACGACTGCATCAAATGCGTAATCATGGTGCAAGTATTTCAGAAGAACAAAGACATCAGGGCCTCAAACCCTATATTTTACCTGATTTCAATCTATTAGGTTATAATTATC
>DAOVZS010000101.1 GCA_030635005.1 Thiomargarita sp.
CCACAATAATGCACACTAGATTATCATTTTCAAATAATTGATGCAGATAATCCTTATATTCATCTCTTGAAAGACGTGCTAAATAAGTGAGTTCATAGAGTCCAATAATTTGAATCTGGTGAGGATGAATATGGTTTAAATAACCCACATTGGAAAGTTGCTGATCACTTTCCAATAAAATGGCACGATGACCACTTCGTCTCCCAGCAAACCATGTTAAAGCCAATCCTTTAACATGATTCTTAAAAAGTTCATCAACACTAAACAGGATCATATTTAATCAGTTTGCCATTGGGTTAACAATTGATACGTTTCTTTACAATCTTCTGCGTGACGCAGTTTGTCACAAAAGACTTGTTGGCTAAACATCTGAGCTAATTGTGCCAAAATTTTTAAATGTTCATCTGTAGAATTCTCTGGCACCCTCAAAGCAAATAGTAAATCAACGGGTTGTTTATCAATCGCATCAAAATCAATCCCTTTATCAAGCTGTAGAAAAGCAGCTAAAGTGATGTTTTGTTGAGAAATCCTTGCATGGGGTATTGCAATACACTTACCAATGCCTGTACTTCCTAATCGTTCACGTTCCAATAGGCTATCAAAAATATCATGATGTGTTAAAAAATCGTTTTCAGTCAACAATAATTTACTTAAGTGTTCAAGAATACGTTTTTTGCTATTGGCTTGTACATGACAAAGAATCCGTGTGGGTGTCAGAATATGTGAAATTTGCATCATCAATTATCATCGTTCAAGCCCCCATTTTCTTGAAGGAAGAATGGGAACTATGGAACGTTCTTATGTCATTGGTTGTGCTTTTATACCACCTTCTGATTGATGATGATCTTTAAGTTTGTCCTTGTGTTTCTTGATTTGTCGATCTAGTTTATCAGTTAAAGCATCAATCGCAGCGTACATATCTTCATGCTCTGCATTTGCAAATAAATTTGCACCGCTGACATGCAAAGTGGCTTCTGCTTTCTGACGTAATTTTTCAACACCGAGAATGACGTGTATATTAGTCATCCCTTCAAAATGACGATCTAAACGTTCCATTTTGTTGGTAACATAGGTACGTAGGGCAGGTGTAATTTCAAGATGATGACCACTAAGATTGAGTTGCATCTAATATGCTCCTTTGAAGAATGATGATTTTAGAGTAAACATTTTCTTTTGTTTGAAGGGGGGATAAACATCGCTTCACGATATTTGGCAACAGTACGTCTCGCTACCTTGAAACCTTGTTCAAATAATTGCTGTGAAATTTTATTGTCACTATAGGGCTTGAGAGTATTTTCAGATTCAATCAATTTTCTAATGATAGCACGAATAGCAATGGAAGAACATTCGCCACCACTTTGAGTCCCTAGATGACTTGAAAAAAAATATTTGAGTTCAAAAACCCCTCTGGGGGTATGCATATATTTTTGAGTGGTAATACGAGAAATAGTAGATTCGTGCAAATTTAATTCGTCTGCAATTTCGTGTAATACCATTGGTTTCATAGCCTCGTCACCATATTTCAAAAAATCTGATTGGCGTTCTACTATACAAGTAGACACCTTTAATAAAGTCTCATGACGACTTTTTAAGCTTTTGATAAACCAACGTGCTTCGTGTAATTGTGTGCGTAAACAATTTTTTTCAGTAAATTTTTTACTTCTGATTTTTGCATATTGGCTATTTACAATCACTTTGGGTAAATGATCATAATTGAGTTCTATTTTCCATGTTTCTTTGACGGGTGTGATATAAACATCGGGAATCACATACGTTGTGTCTGCAGGAGAAATTTGGGCACAAGGACGTGGGGTGAGAGTTTGTATCAGTTTAATGACTTCTTGTAGTTTTATACGACTCAATCTCATTTTTTGACTTAATTGTGCATAATCATGCATACCTAACACAGATAAATGCTTATGCACTAACACGGTTGCTTCTTTTAACCAAGGAGTATCATTATCATATTCAGCTAATTGTAATAATAAACATTCTTGTACATCACGTGCACCCACACCAATAGGATCAAACTGTTGAATGCGACACAATACAAGTTCTAACGTGTGAGCAGAAATATGAGCTTCTTCTCCAAACGCCTCAGCAATCTCATCCAAATCAGCACGCAAATATCCATCATTATCTATATTGTCAATAATGGCTATCGCACTCGCATAATCTCTATTATTAAAATGTGCTAAATCAACTTGTTCTTGTAAATAATTTTGTAATGTCAGAACGCAACTCTTTTGATTCAGTAAAGAGTCTTGTGCCATAATCTCTTTTTTGGAAGATGGGATATCATCATAAATATCTGCCCACTCATTATCAAATGGCAATTCATTTGGAATATCAGTCTCTATATTCTCATCTGTCTTCTTCGTTTCAATCTCATTTGCATCTTCAACAATTTCTAACATGAAGTTCAAGTCGACAATCTGCTGAATTTCCATTTCTAATTCAACATTAGACAATTGCAAAAGGCGAATAGCCTGTTGCAATTGTGGTGTCATCGCAATTTGTGGTGTGAGATTGAGTTGAAGAACTGATTTCATGCGTGTTATTTTATAATTTAAAGTCTTGCCCTAAATAAACATCTTTAACCTGTTTATTTTGCAAGATATTTTCTGGTGTGCCTTCGGCAATTAATTCTCCCGCATTTACAATGTAAGCACGATGACATATTCCCAAGGTTTCACGAACGTTATGATCGGTGATTAAAATACCAATATCTAACTTGCATAACTGTGTAATGATGCGTTGTATATCCAATACAGACAGGGGATCAACCCCTGCAAAGGGTTCATCAAGCAAAATAAATTGTGGATTTGAGGCAAGAGCACGTGCTATTTCAACACGTCGCCGTTCTCCTCCTGATAAACTCATGCCAATACTGTCTCGCAAATGTTCTATATGTAAATCTTGCAATAACTCGTCAAGACGCTCTTGGCGTTGTGCTTTGTTAAAATGCTTTTGTACCTCAATCACCGCCATAATATTATCAGCAACGCTTAATTTACGGAAAACAGAGGGTTCTTGTGGTAAATAACCTAATCCCATTTGGGCACGTTTATGCATAGGATAATGTGTGAGATCTTGTTCATCTAAAGAAATCGTGCCTTTATCACAAACAACAAGCCCTACTATCATGTAAAAACTGGTGGTTTTACCGGCTCCATTGGGTCCTAATAATCCCACGACTTCACCACTAGACACCTGAAGACTCACATCTTTAACGACAGTACGAGATTTATATTGTTTTGCGAGATGTCGTGCTGAAAGTGTAGTCATTTCTGTTTAAGCTGTGGCTTAAAGGTCATTATAATTCGTCCTGTATCATTCTTACCCTTGTTGGCTTTAATAATACCACGTTGCGTATCATACATGATATGGGGAGCTTTAGAGCTAGAAGTGATTATCCCTTTCTTTCCCTTTGTTAATTCTGCATTTTGTTGTAACAACAGTATATTTTTGGGGGCATTATATTCCATTTTCTTAGCAGTCGCTTTAATATCCTCTCCATTATCAAGACGTTGCTGAAAACTAGCGGGTTTACCCACTGCAATCACTTTTGAAATTTCTTGTTTTGCTGTATAAGTAAGTGTTACTTTGTTCGCATTAAGGCGAATAGAACCTTGACTCACAATCACATTGCCCTGATATACCACACGCATTTTAATATTATCTAAAGTAGCAGAGTCAGCTTCAATTCGAATCGGCTGTTCACGATCAGTGGTTAATGCATAGACATTACTGGACAGTAAGAGTAGACTTAACAATAGTAATTTATTTGGGTAAGACATAATGACCTCGTACTTGTGAGAGTAAATCTACCTGCCCTGTGGGCATATTGACTTGAACTCCCACACTATAATTTTTATCTCTATGAGTGATCACAGTAGTTGGGGCACTTGTTTCTGCATATTCGGTGTCAATCAATACAGTGACATCTCGTGAAATAATTTTCATGGGATATTCTTTAGTATGTCGTAATAAGATTGTTTTACCTAGTAACCACACTTGTTTACCATCAAGCGAGATCTCACCGTGTTCTGCTTCTACTGTCCATGTGAGTTGTTGTTCCTTATAAAATCGCAAATTAGGTGCGATCAGTTTTGAATTACTTGTTGGATAATGTACCATTGTTGCTGCTGTTAATTGCGTTTCCAAGATTCCATTTTCATCCATTTGGCTACTTGTAAATGCTGTCATGGTATAATCTGGTTTAATAGTATTTATTTCGGGTACTTTAAAAAGAACATCATCCAAACTTTGCATCAACCAAAGTGTTGAAAGTACAAAGCTAATTAAAAGAAGCCAAGCGCTGCCACGATTTAACATAGTATACTGTGCTCACTTAATACCATAGCGACTGATTTGTTCGGACCAAGTGCCTTGTGCTTGCATGATGAATTCACAGACTTCTCGTGCTGCGCCCTGTCCTCCTGAAGCCTGTGTTTGCCAATGTGCATGTTTAACGGTTAAGGCATTAGCATTGGCGACAGCAATCGCTAATCCCACTTGTAACATGACAGGCACATCTATCAAATCATCTCCCACATAAGCCACTTGTTGATAGTTTAATTGTAATTTCTTGTTTAATTCTTTAAAGGCAGTGAGTTTATCCGTTCTACCTTGTAATACATGCTCAATACCTAAAGAAGCCATACGGTGTGTGACCACAGTTGACGTTCTGGCAGTAATAATAGCAATATCGACGCCTGTTGATTGTAACATTGTTATCCCTAAACCGTCATGGGCATGAAATGCTTTATATTCTTCTCCGTCGCTTCCTAAGTAAATACTACCATCTGTCAATACCCCATCCACATCAAATACGACTAAACGTATTAGGGCTGCTTTTTCAAATATTGTATTCATAATCATTTAAACAACACGAGCTCGTAATAAATCATGCATGTGCAATACACCTTTTAACGTATATTTTGCATCTACCACTACCACTACTGTAATTTTAGAATCCTGCATGACACTTAAAGCCTCTACTGCCAAAGCCTCTGTGGAGACAGTTTGACAAGCTGTTGTCATGACATCTATTATCATTGTACTATGAATATCCACTTTTTTATCAAGTATACGCCGTAAATCACCATCAGTAAAAATGCCTGCAATATGTAATCCATGGTCAACAACAACCGTCATCCCTAAACTTTTACGTGTCATTTCTAATAAAGCATCACGTAATGTTGCGGTGATAGGCACTGTTGGCATTTCGTTACCTGTATGCATAATATCACGACTTAATAATAACAGACGACGTCCTAAACTGCCCCCTGGATGTGATAAGGCAAAATCTTCTGCACTAAAGCCTTTTGCTTCAAGCAAGGCTATTGCTAATGCATCTCCCATGACTAAAGAAGCAGTAGTGCTAGAAGTCGGCGCTAATCCTAATGGACAGGCTTCTTTTTCAACACTGACATCAATATTAACAGTGGCCATTTGTGCTAAAGTTGATATTTTATTTCCTGTTAAGGCAATTAATGGCACCGATAAGCGTTTGATGAGGGGGAGAATGGTCAAAATTTCAACAGTTTCACCTGAATTTGATAAGGCTAACACAACATCTTTGGTAGTAATCATGCCTAAATCACCATGACTGGCTTCACCTGGATGAACAAAAAAAGCAGGATTTCCCGTACTGGCCAGAGTTGCTGCAATTTTACTTCCAATATGTCCAGACTTGCCCATGCCAATCACAACAATACGTCCTTCACATTTCAGCATATATTCACACGCCTGTACAAATGCATCATCAATGCGTTCAGCGAGTGTAGCAACGGCTTGACTTTCTGTCTGGATGACCGCTAATCCTAATGCACGTAATTTATCAGCTTCTTTGATTAACATGGTTGGTTATATCATAAAATATTCTTAAGTATTTAATAAAATATCACAAAACATAAATCTTTGCTTATGATGGCACGTTTATATCAATATATATTACTCATGCGGTTACACCGCCCCATTGGGATTTTTCTTTTACTCTGGCCGACATTATGGGCATTATGGATTGCAGGTAATGGTTATCCTGATGTACTTGTCACCACAGTGTTTATTTTGGGCGTGATTATCATGCGCTCTGCCGGTTGTGTCATTAATGATTATGCGGATCGTGATATTGATCCCCTTGTATCTCGTACATGTGAGCGTCCTTTAGCAGCAGGACGTGTCAGTGAACGGGAAACTTTAATATTGTTTATTATACTGTGTTTATTTGCTTTTGGTCTCGTTTTATTATTAAATATATTAACGATTATGTTATCCGTTGTCGGCGTACTATTGGCAGCGACGTATCCTTTTATAAAACGTTATACGCATTGGCCTCAAGTTTATTTAGGCGTGGCTTTTGGCTGGGCAATTCCAATGGCGTATGCGGCACAAACGGGTTATATAGACACAGTGGCCTGGGGGTTATTTATCATCAATATACTCTGGACAGTTGCTTATGATACGATGTATGCAATGGTGGATCGTGACGAAGATTTAGTCATTGGTGTTAAATCTACAGCTGTTTTGTTTGGTAATGCTGATAAAAAGATCATTATGGGATTACAAATAACAGTATTAATACTGTTATTTGTGATAGGAAAAGTCATCTCTTTAGGTCATTTTTATCAGTTAAGCATACTATTCGCGACATGCTTGGTGATATATCAACAGTGGTTAATAAAAGATCGTGTTCCTAAACGATGTTTTCAAGCCTTTTTAAATAATCATTGGTTTGGAGCAACGATTTTTGTGGGTATTGTCACTGATTATTATTGGGGTGGGTAAAGAATACAGTCTTTTATAATATAAAATCCAAGCAATGCATTCATCAAGGCTATTTGAGAACATTTTTTCACATCATTTAATCTAATAGGGGCTGCCACAATTTTATGCTCTTTGAGTAATCGGGCACGTGTTGTTCCTTTTAATAAGGGGGTTGACGGTGTTATCCATTGATTTTGATACCAAAATGCAATATTAGCGATTGATGTGTCTGTGATAAATCCTTTTTTAATAATCAGAATATCATCAGCTTGCCCTTTCAATCTAAGCAAACGATTTAAATGTGCTCTATTGATATATTTAAAATTATAAACAATATCGTCACTTTCTACCATTTGAAATGTTTTAAAATGTCTTGCTTGATATCGACTGTATTCAATTGTATCAATAATTTGAGAATAAATAACCCTACATTTATAAATGCCTTGTTGTGTGGGTGCTTTAATCATTTTTTTCAAAGGAATATCATTTTGAAGATTTAATAATATGCGTCTGGAATAGTTGATGCGCTCTTGATGATATTCTAAGAAGAGGGCATTTCCATTCATTATTTTAATGGTTTCTAAAAGCATAAATGTTTACTTATGGTTTCTATAATTAAAAATAGTTGCCATTTAGGCTTGTAATTTTTGTAAAAGTCTATATATTTGTATACAAGTTAATGCGAGGTGGAGCAGCATGGCAGCTCGTCGGGCTCATAAC
>DAOVZS010000163.1 GCA_030635005.1 Thiomargarita sp.
ACACATATCCACCTGTGAAAAATGCTTATAAATTATTGCAAGATATCAGTGCTGATATTCCGATTCGTGACTTAGCAGATATACGTGAACGTGCTTTGAAAAATGAAGTCACCTTATTAGATGAAGCGACACAAAAAGGTATGGTGGCTGGTCAGAAAGCAGGGCTAGTTGCTGGTAAGAAGGCTGGACTGGTGGCTGGTGAGAAAAAGGGTATAGCAAAGGGTAAGAAGGCTGGAATGCTTGAAGGACAACTCAACATAGCAGGTGCTCTATTAGATGTTTTAGACGATAAAACAATTTCCAAAAAAACAAAATTGACTATTGCTAAGATTAGGAAATTAAGAAAAGAACAATCCTAAACAGTCGCACCAAAACCTGCCAGATCGCAGGCACAATAAGACCTGACAAGTTTTAAAGAGACAACCAAGGCTGAAAGTTATAAACTTTTAGACACAATTTCATACATATTTTTAGACAAACCAGGGGCTTGGGCGATTTTTTCTAATTGTGCTTTTAATAAGGATTGTCGAGGGAGGTCATATTTACGCCAATTTGTGTAGGGTTTGACAAGTCGTGAGGAAATTTGTGAATTAAACTGATCAATCTCTAAAATCATATCTGTCACAAAGTCATAAGCTTGACCACTTTCTTCATGAAATTGAGCATGATTTTGTGTAAAGACACCGATCAAGGCACGTATCTTGTTTGGATTTTTCGTCGTAAAAGCGTCATGTTGTGTTAAACGTTTAATGTCTGCTAAGGTATTGGGTAGGTGAGACATGGCTTGAATACTAAACCATTTATCTACGACTAAAGGTTCATGTTTCCATTTTTGGTAAAATTGGTTTAAAGCCAATTCCCGTTCAGGACACGCTGTATGTGCTAAAGGCTTTAAGGCTGCCATCACATCTGTCATATTCTGATGTGCCATAAATTGTTGATAACATAATGTGATGATGTGATCATGCTTTAAAACCATTAAATAATGTAAGCAAATATTTTTTAAAGCCCTGTCTTTCACTGTGTCGGTACTATGACGGTGATATCCCTTTAATAAGTCGTCATATAAGGATTCAGCAATGGTTTCATGCATGAAACGATGCACTTTATGAATCGCCACGGGATCAATGTGTTCCAAAAATTCTCCTAAATAACTTTCAGAAGGCAAAGTAATCGCTTGGGTTGCTAAGGCTTTGTCTAATTGTTCGTTATTTAAAATATCACGATACGCGTCAATAAAATTTGTAGGCACAGTTTCAATCGTGTGATCCAATAATTGGGTCATGATTTTAATGGCTAATTGTTGCCCCGCATCCCAACGATTAAACTCATCACTGTCTTGTGTCATTAAAAAACAACGTTCTTCATCACTTAAATCCATTTGGACTTTAATAGGCGCAGAAAACCCACGTAGGATAGACGGAATAGGTTCTTCTGTGATGTTTTTAAACGTGAATGTTTGTTTAGGCTGCGTAATCTGTAAAACTTGTGTGCCTTGTTTTCCGTTTAAAGGGAGATCATTGCCCTGTTTATCTAATAAACCGATGGCTAAGGGAATATGAAAGGCTTGTTGTTGTTGTGTAATGGTTAAACTATACGTGTGTGCTATTTGATCAAAAGCACGTGTAATCGCTATTTCTGGTGTGCCTGCTTGAGAGTACCATAAGCGAAAGTGCGTTAAATCAATCTGATTACTGTCTTCTAAGGCTGTGACAAAATCATCTGTTGTCACCGCTTGACCATCATGTCGATCAAAATAACAGTCTGTACCTTTACGAAATTGTTGTGCCCCTAATAAATAGTACAACATACGAACCACTTCCGCCCCTTTTTCATATATGGTGACGGTATAAAAATTATCAATTTCAAGATAAGATTCAGGGCGAATCGGATGCGCCATCGGGCTGCTATCCTCTTTAAATTGATGGGTGCGTAAAATATTCACATCTTGAATACGTTTAACACCCCGAGATGTCATATCAGCACTGAATTCTTGATCTCGAAAAACAGTAAATCCTTCTTTTAAACTCAATTGAAACCAATCGCGACACGTGACACGATTGCCTGACCAATTATGAAAATATTCATGTGCGATCACACTTTCGATACCTTCATAATCAGCATCTGTCGCCGTATCTGGTTTGGCAAGTACATATTTAGAATTAAATAGATTTAAGCCTTTATTTTCCATTGCCCCCATATTAAAATCATCAACTGCGACAATCATGTAAATGTCTAAATCATATTCTCGCCCATAAACCTCTTCATCCCAACGCATTGCTTTTTTCAAAGATTGCATGGCATGTTGACATTTATCAATATTATGAGATTGTACATAAATTTGTAATGTGACGTCACGTCCTGATTGTGTGACAAAATGATCTTCAATATGGGCTAAATCTCCTGCAACTAAGGCAAACAAATACGTTGGTTTTGGAAAAGGATCATTCCAAGTCGCCCAATGACGTGTTTCTCCAATATCCCCACTGTCTTGTAAATTACCATTAGATAATAATACAGGATATTTGGCTTTATCAGCCACAATCGTTGTAGTATAACGAGCCATCACATCGGGACGATCCAGCATATAAGTAATCCGTCGAAATCCTTCCGCTTCACATTGTGTACAAAAATTATCACTGGAAAGATATAAACCACTTAAAGCAGTATTTTCTTTAGGATTGCTCTTAGTTTCTATGGCTAATTCAAAAGAATCGGGCAGGTTTGGAATAATTAAATGCGTATCCTTTACCGTATATTCGTTGGATGATAATACCACGTCATTCACTGCGATTGATTTGAGCGTGATATGTTCACCGTTTAATATTAAAGGGGCATCATTCTGTTTTTGGATTGAAAGCTTTGATTTAACGATTGTCTGTGTTTCATGTAAATCAAAATGAAGATGAATCGTTTGAACACGATAATCAGTCACGTGATAATCTGATAAATAAGTCGGTTTGGATAGCATAAATATTTCCTTATAAATCAATTAATTGACAACCATCATGGGTACAACTCAGTATGATCGCACTGTCTTCACGCCAATCTCCTACTACAAAACGATAAGCAGTCTGTCCATTTACCGTCAGTCGGTGAATAGCAGGCTGATGCGTATGTCCATGAATTAAATGGTACGCATTCTGCGTTTCTAAAACGGATGAAACGCCTTCTGACGTCACATCCATGATCGTTTTGGCAGTGGTTTGCGTTTTAATTTGACTGTTCGCCCGTATTTTGCGTGCTAAGAAGCGTCGTAGAAATAGGGGTTGGAGGAGAAAGAGTTTTTGTAACCAAGGGAGATGGACACGTTGTCTAAAATCCAGATAACGCGTGTCTTCTGTACACAGCGTATCGCCATGCGTTAAGACATATTTTGTACCATAAACAGTGATAACAGAGGGATCATCAATCAATTGACAGGCTGTAGTTTGGGCAAAATCTATTCCTAATAAAAAATCTCGATTGCCACGCATGATAAATATTGGGACACCGCAACGGGTGATTTCATATAAAGCACTTTTGATTTTCTGATAGACGGGATCATCATCATCATCCCCTAACCAGACATCAAATAAATCACCTAATATATATAATGCATCACTTTTTCGGACACGTGTGTCTAAAAAAGATAGAAACCGATGATACATCAGTGGTTGGGTAGGTGTAAGGTGTAAATCTGCAATAAATAAGGTTTCTGACATGATAAATTTATCCCCCTTATTTAATAAAGGGGAATTTTTGAAGTCTCTTTAATGTTACACAACTTCAGCACTTTCAAGAATGACATCTTCAAGTGGGACATCTTGATGCATACCACTATTTCCAGTAGCCACCGCTTTGATTTTATCAATCACATCCATACCTTCTATCACTTCAGCAAATACACAATAACCCCAACCTTGCATATTTTTGCCCGTATGGTTTAAAAAACCATTATCTTTAACATTGATAAAAAATTGTGAACTGGCTGAATGGGGGTCACCGGTACGGGCCATTGCCAATGTGCCTACTGTATTCTGTAAGCCATTATCCGCCTCATTTTCAATCGGTGGATTGGTTTCTTTTTCCTGCAAACCAGGTAACATGCCACCGCCTTGAACCATAAAATTCTTAATAACACGGTGAAATACTGTGCCATTATAAAAACCAGATTTGACATAACTCAAAAAATTTTCAACTGTTTTAGGTGCTTTTTCAGCATTCAGTTGTATCATGAACATGCCATGATTGGTTTGCATTTTAACTTGCATAAATAAGAAAGCGCCTCTAGAAATGCGGAAAAATAGTGTTTTTATGCACCAGTATTAATTCTTGTACGATATCTACGACGGAATTTATCAACACGTCCTGCAGTATCAATAATTTTCTGTTTCCCTGTATAAAAGGGATGGCATGCTGAACAAATTTCAATATGCATATCTTTTTGATGGCTGGTAGAACGGGTTTCGAAAGTATTACCACAACTACAACTGACAGAAATATCATTGTAATTTGGATGAATCTTTTGTTGCATAGTATTTTTTTTAACGGTTACAAGATTAAAATCTAATTTTACTATAAATCTATGTATAAGTACAAGTCCTTTAATGACGTGATTTTTTAGCGCGTACAATCATGTGTGTATCTGACAACCAACCATGCCAAGTGCGTTTTGGCCATAAAAACCCGATTCCACACATTAACCATGATATAATGGACATGATAAAACGTAACCAAGCTTGTCTCCATGTGATCTGAGTACTGCGTGTAGACTGTAATTGAAGACGCCAGGCTTTCATGCCCAATGTTTGCCCACCATGTACCCAAGACCAAGCAAAATAAAAAAAACAAATACTGAACAAATAAATTTGGTATCCTACACTGATATTACCTTGCGTGATAGGATAGGCTAAGCAACCTGCCAAAAATAGTATTGAAAATAATAACAAACTATCATAGACAATTGCACTCAAACGACGTACTAGACTGGCAGAGACTTCCATATTTAAAATTTTTCCTTTGTTTATTTTTTCTCA
>DAOVZS010000268.1 GCA_030635005.1 Thiomargarita sp.
ATAATTTGGATCACCGTATACAAGCACTATTTCAGCCCCTCGCTCTTTTAGCATTTCCAACCCCTTATTAATGAGCAGTGTTCCTATTCCTTTTCTTTGCATAAACTTTATCACTGCTAAAGGAGCCAGAATATAAGCTGAAACGTCCTCGCCACCTTTAATCTCTACTGCACTAAAGATAACATTGCCGATAATCTTATTATCCTGTTCTGCGACAAGCGACAGAATAGGCAATGTCGTTTTGTCCTCTAAAATATCCATTGCGAGTTGAGAAACAATGTCTCCCTCGGATTCATCAAACGCATTTTTGTGAACTTTTTTGATCAATTTTTTGTCATGTTCTACGGACTCTCTTATGTTCATTGACTTTTTCCTAATCAGCAATATTCAGTAAATCCCAATGTCGCCCAATGTCAAGATATTCTTGTTTTCTAATTTCTACTCTTTTTATATGACTTCCTTGACATTTAGGACAAATATTTTTTTGTGTGTCCCTATAAATTGGCAAAACACCTATATAGGGACGTTCCCATTGAATACTGATAATGAAATCACATGCTAAGCATTCAGATTTGTAATAAATCTGACGTTGCTTAGCATGTCTATGTCGATGTTTTAAATTATTGCACGGATTCAACATAATCACAGGTTTTTTCAGGACACAGTTTTTCTGTACCGCGTCGTTTTGTCGTTTTTAACATGATAATGGGCCAATCACATTTAGGACAAGGTGAATTTATAGGTTCATTGGAAATGGCATATTTACATTTTGGATAGCTAGAACATGAATAGAAAAAATTGCCAAAACGAGATTTTTTCTTGATTAAAGTCCCTTTTCCACAAGTAGGACAGGGCACACCCGTATCATGAGGCTTTTCTAAAGGCTCCTTAAATTTACATTTGGGATAATTGCTACACCCTATAAATTTATTATAACGACCCGGTTTAATCTGTAAGGGTGATTGACAGTCTGGACACACGCGTCCTTCTACCACTTCTACTTGTGCCATTTCTTGCTCATCGCCACCTTCAAGATTTCGAGTATAATCACATTTGGGATAAGTAGAACATCCGATAAAATGTCCGCGTTTGCCCAAACGTTTAGACAAAGGTTGACTGCATTGGGGGCAGGCTTCCTCTAAAATTTCTTGAGTGACATCTTTACGTTGGACTGTTTTGCCCTTTTCAACTACTAAATCATTGAATTTTCCCCAAAATTTATCCATAAGCGGTATCCATTCCTGTTCACCGCGTGCAATTTCATCCAATTGATCTTCAAGTTTAGCAGTAAACCCATAATCAACATATTGATTAAAATGTTCGGTTAAAAACTTAATAACCACACGCCCAACATCAGTGGCAAAAAAGCGTTTTTTCTCTAAAAGGACATACGTACGTTGTTGAAGTGTTGAAATAATACTGGCATAAGTGGAAGGACGTCCAATACCAAATTCTTCCAAATGTTTCACTAAACTGGCTTCTGTAAAGCGAGGTGGTGGTTCAGTAAAGTGTTGAATTGTATTAATATTTTTGATATTAACCCAATCATTAACAGCCAAGTTAGGTAACATCTTGTCATTGTCTTTACTGACTTTTTTATCATCATTACCTTCTTGATACACCGCCATAAAACCGGGTTTAACTAAAGTAGACCCTGTCGCCCGAAAATTATTACCCGTACCACAACTTAAATCAATAGCTACCGTATTAAGTGTGGCTTGAATCATTTGAGAGGCGATAGTACGTTGCCAAATCAAGCTATACAGCTTTAATTGTTCAGGTTTTAAAGCTTGTTTTATCTCTTCAGGAATGCGTTGTGCTGAAGTGGGACGTATTGCCTCATGGGCTTCTTGTGCATTTTTAGCTTTGGTTTTATATTTACGCGGTTGCTTGGGGACATTCTCTTTACCATAACGTGCACTAATCACATCACGAATTTCAACAATCGCTTCTGCAGCTAAATTAACGGAATCTGTACGCATATAGGTAATCAATCCCTCAGCACCATTCCCCGTATCAATGCCTTCATATAATTGTTGGGCAATTTGCATTGTGCGTTTAGTGGTAAAACCTAATTTACGTGCCGCTTCTTGTTGCAAGGTTGAAGTTGTAAATGGTGCTGATGGTTGACGCCGCCGTTGTTTTTTCTCAACCTTGGTGACTTGTAATTTGCCTTTAGCATGTTTAATCAACGTGGTTTGGGTTTTGGTGGCTTGCTTCTCATCTTTTAGACTAAATTGTGTCAGTTTTTTACCCTCAAACAAATTTAATTTGGCAGTAAATGAGTGTTCACCTTTTTTACAAGCGGCTTCAATTGTCCAATATTCACGTGTTTTAAATTTTTCAATATCTTGTTCACGTTCTGCAATTAAACGTAAAGCAGGGCTTTGCACCCGCCCTGCAGATAAACCATAACGGATTTTTTTCCA
>DAOVZS010000291.1 GCA_030635005.1 Thiomargarita sp.
TCAATTAGAAACAGGTGAGTATGAAATATTAGTTACTAATTTACTTGATACTTGATGAAAATGATTTTCCTAATAAAGATTTTTACGATATTTATCATTTACGCTTTAATATTCAATGTTTAAAATAATATTTCTATCACTCGTAACAAATTGATTTATATAGTCAATAGTTCTTAACTTAATGACAGTGGGGCAACGCCCTAGGGTTATGTATCATAAGAATGAACACTAAACTCGAAGCAAACGCAGCGCATTCATGACGACTAATAAAGAACTTAAAGACATGCCAATTGCTGCCATCCAAGGTGCAATTAAACCCATAGCTGCTGCTGGTAAGGCACACAGATTATACGCAATTGCCCAAATCACATTTTGACGAATAATGTTTAAAGTGTGTTCAGCAATATGAATACCAATGAGTAAATCGGGTAATTTTTCACTTAATAAAATCATATCCGCACTGGCTCGGGCAATTTGTGTGCCGCCTCCCATCGCTATAGAGACTTGTGCTTGTGCTAATACGGGCGCATCATTGACACCGTCGCCTATCATCGCTACAATATCACCTTGTTCTTGTAGTGCTTTTACCTGTTGCACTTTATCTTTGGGCGTCATGGCAGCATGAATATTGGTAATTCCGACTGCCTTTGCAACGCGTTGCACCGCAAGTGGGTGATCACCGCTTAATAAACTGACCGATTTTCCTTGCTTTTGTAAGGCGTGAATTAATGTTTTTGCCCCTTGACGAATCTCATCCCCTAAAATAAAAGCACTCAAAATACACGTTTTATTTGCCAAAAACACCACTGTATGCCCTTGTTTTTGTAAGGATTCTAATTGTGCGGCGTGCAGCGTCAGTCCCGTTTCTGATTGAATAAACCGAACAGTGCCTACAAAATGACGAATACCTGCAATATCACCTTGTATGCCAAAACCTGGTAGATTGGTCACAGTTGTGGCTGTTTTTTCCACTGGACAAGCGTGCACTAAAGCCCGTGCAATGGGATGTTCAGAATAATGTTCTAAAGCAACCGCATACTGTAAACAATCATGATTGCTCACATCTGTAAAGGTTTCAGTGCTTAATAAACGTAAACGTCCCATCGTTAAAGTGCCTGTTTTATCAAAAACAAAATGCGTTGCACGTGCTAAACTTTCTAAAGCATGCCCTCGTGTTGTGAGTAATCCAATAGATGTTAAAGTACTGGTGGCAGCCGTCATCGCAGTCGGTGTGGCTAATGATAAGGCACAAGGACAGGTAATGACTAAGACTGCTAAGGTAATTTCTAACCAAGACTCAGGATTGACATGCCACCAATATAAAGCCACGCCACACGCTAATAATAATACGCTCAACACAAATCCTGTTGCAATCTTATCAGCTAATTGTGTCAAGGCTGGTTTTTCAGATTGTGCCCGATCTAATAAACGTAAAATCTGAGATAACACTGTATCTACACCGATTTTATCTATTTGCATTTGTAAAGGATTATCAATATTCACCGTACCCGCAATTAAGGATTCACCTGTTTTTTTTGTAATCGGCTCACTTTCACCCGTGACTAAAGATTCATCAATAGCAGATTGTCCTTCTAAAATAATACCATCTGCAGGAATATGCTCACCGGGGCGAATCAGCAAGGTTTCCCCTATGCCCAATTCTGCTACTAAAACTAATTCTTCTTGACCTTTATATAACCGTGTCGCCATGGTGGGCACTAAATGTACTAAACGCTCTGCAGATTGTGCACACTGTCGTCTGGCTTGTAGTTCAAAATAACGTCCTGTCAGTAAAAAAAACACAAACATCGCAATCGAATCAAAATAAATTTGTCCCCCATTAAAAACTGCA
>DAOVZS010000084.1 GCA_030635005.1 Thiomargarita sp.
CTGTAAATTCTGATTCAGACAATGAGGTATCCTACACACTCCCAACTATCGCACCAAATATGCCTTAAACCTAAAAAAAGAGCTACCACGTATCCCATTATTAGAGAATTTCGCGCGATTGTCGCGCACAGGATTAGATTATCACTCTCCTAAATCTCAGGAGAGCCATTACAAGCCGTCTGAATCAAAATTAGAGATTGTTTAGAATAAAGGTGTAAGCATAACTTTATACAAGCCCTGAAAGGGCGAAACATATTAGCCTGGGGCAACGCCCTAGGCTCTCTAGTCACAATAAATTCAAATAAAAGTACATACTCGAAAACTTACTTATGTTACATGAAGCTGATATCAGTGCATTATGGATTACTCTGAAACTTGCCTCCTTAACAACCGTTATTTTATTAACATTAGGCACACCATTAGCATTATGGTTAGCACGTACACGTTGTCGTGCTAAAGTGGTGGTGGAAGCGATTGTGGCTTTGCCACTTGTGTTACCCCCGACGGTGCTTGGTTTTTACTTGTTAATTGCATTGGGACCTAATGGGCCTGTGGGTAGTCTGTCTATTGCGTTAGGCGGAAGACCCTTAGCATTTACATTTACGGGTTTGGTGATTGGCTCAGTATTATATTCATTACCTTTTGTTGTGCAACCGTTACAAGATGCCTTTACAGCAATTAGTCAACAGTTATTAGAAGTCGCAGCAACTTTACGGGCGTCTCCCTTAGATACATTTTTTTCTGTCATTGTGCCACTGGCACGTCCCGGTTTTTTAACGGCGACTGTATTGGGGTTTGCCCATACAGTCGGTGAGTTTGGTGTGGTTTTAATGATTGGGGGTAATATTCCGGGAAGAACGCAAGTGCTTTCAATTGCTATTTATGATCATGTGGAAAATTTGGAATATGTACAAGCACATTGGTTAGCAGGAGGATTATTATTATTATCATTTTTGATGCTGGTATCGGTGTATACGTTTAATAGACGAATAACACGAACCCAATAACAATCGTACCTATCAAGATACTCCATTGTATTATTGACCATAAACGATGATGCCATTGTTGTATTTCTTGTGTCAAGTGATGGACTTCATGCGTCAATTGTTTGAGATGTTCAGTATTGGTTTTTTGATGGATTAAAGCATCATGCACTAACATGGGTAATTCTGGTAAGGTTTCTGCCCATAAAGGTAAATTGCTATGAATCCCTTTAATCAAACCACGTACCCCTATACGTTCATCCATCCAACGTTCTAAAAAGGGTTTGGCTGTTTTCCATAAATCTAAGTCAGGATACAGCTCTCTCCCTAAACCTTCAATATTCAGCAATGTTTTTTGTAATAACACCAATTGGGGTTGTACTTCCATTTTATAACGTCTGGCTGTTTGAAATAGACGTAATAACACCATACCAAAAGAGATCTCTTTTAAAGGTTTATCAAAAAATGGCTCGCACACGCTACGAATAGCCCCTTCAAATTCTTCAACACGTGTTGATGCGGGTACCCATTCTGAATGCACATGTAATTCTGCGACACGGTGATAATCACGTTGAAAAAAGGCTAAAAAATTGGCTGCCAAATAATGTTGATCTTCAGTACTTAAAGCCCCCATAATGCCAAAATCGACGGCAATATAAGAGGGTATGTCAGGATTATGAATATCAACAAAAATATTACCGGGATGCATATCTGCATGAAAAAAGTTATCTCTAAACACTTGGGTAAAAAATATTTCTACGCCAATTTCTGCAAGATGTTTAAAATTAACGCCTTCACGTTTTAAAGTCTCTATATCTCGAACAGGAACGCCTTGAATACGTTCTAATACTAATACATTAGGTAATGTATAATCCCATTCAACTTCTGGGACATAAAGTGAGTCAGAATCCTTAAAATTTCGTCTTAATTGTGCTGCATTCGCCGCTTCTCGCATTAAATCCAACTCATCTTGAAGATTTTTTTCAAACTCAGCCACCACTTCTCGTGGACGTAAACGTCGTCCATCCCGCCAAAAACGTGTTGCGATATCGGCTAAAAAATAAAGTAATTCAACATCTTTAGCAATTCTTGCCTTAATACCAGGGCGTAATACTTTGACAATCACCTGTCGTCCATTATGCAAACATGCAGCATGTACTTGTGCCACAGAAGCAGCAGCCAGTGGCGTTGTGTCAAACTGAGCAAAAACCTCTTTTAAAGGGCGTGCATAGGCTTTTTCAAGAATAGCACGTGCTTGTTCACCACAAAACGGGGCTACTTTATCTTGTAATTTTGTTAAATCTAATGCAATATCATCAGGCAATAAATCACGTCGTGTCGATAATATCTGACCAAATTTGATAAAAATAGGCCCTAATTCTTCTAAAGCAAGCCGAATCCGCTTGCCTCGTGTCAGATGTTTGGGACGTAACCAATAACCAGGCGTTAAATAAGCAAATAAGCGTAAAGGACGAAATAGCTTAGTCGATAATAACAATTCATCAAGCCCATAACGTACAATAATACGGTAAATGCTTAATAAACGAATAAATTGACGAATGATTCTCATTGTAATCGCCGTACCCGTTGTTCTAAATGTTGTACATCATCATCTAATATTTTTACTGCCATAAAAAAAGTATCCATTTCCATGCGTGTTGGTAGATGATGTGTTTTTTCTTGTAAATATGTGTTCAGTTTATCTTGTAGATTGTGAAACCGATCACGCTTTAAATATTGAGCAATAGGCACATTTCCGAGCCATGCTGCTAATTGTTCTTCCCAATCAATTTCTAATTTCTTCAAAATTTGTAAAAATTGTAGCCCTATTGTCTTATCGCCAGTGATGATCACATCTGGATTATGAGATGCTGTTGTTTCTAACAATAAACGTAACAAACTAAAAGGGGGGCTGCTAATAAGGACATCAACTTCTCCCTTATAATCATCCAATACCCTCACTTTTTGATTATCAGGTAAAAATGTAAACTTAAATTCAAATCCTTTTAATGCTATAGCAATCTTTTTTCCTGACATCTGATTCAACGCTTCTAAACGAGATTGTTCCCCATGTAACGCTTGATTAATCTGATGTTCTAATGTGCTTACAACTAATTTATGTATCAACGGTAATATTTCTCCAGTTGTTCTAAAGAAACAGTCGCTTCATCGTGTATTATCACCATTGTACCCGCGATTTTGTCAGCCCACCCTTGTTTACGTTTATCCCACATAATCCATAAAAAACCTAAACCTAAGGATAACACTGATATTAAATACCCTACATAACGTAATAGTGATTGCCCTAAACCAATACATTTACCCGTACGAGCATCCACGATCTCACAATCAAATAAAAACTTTCCGGGAGTTGCCCCATATCTCACCCAAAACCATAAAATTAATAATGCAACAATCAATAAAACAGGTAACATCTTATAGACTATGAAATCTTGTAATATGAGAGGTTCTAATAAGGTCAGTGTATTAAAGGAATCTATCGCAGTATTAAAATACAATAATAAGCCCACTATCGGAAGAATCCAAAGCATATCTACCACAAATGCCATCAACCGTCTCCAAAATCCTGCATATTCTGTCATAATTTATAGCCTCTATGCACCGCAACAATGCCACCGCTTAAATTATGATAATCACAATGCTCTAAACCCGCAGTTTCCATCATTTTGAGTAAGGTTTCTTGATTAGGATGCATACGAATAGATTCCGCTAAATAACGATAACTATCATCATCTTTTGCAATAAGTTGACCTAAAAAAGGCAACACTTTAAAAGAATACATATCATATAAAGGTTTTAAAGGCGTGATTTTTAATTCTGAAAATTCTAATATTAAAACTCTTCCCCCAGGTTTTAACACACGTAGCATTGACGCCAAAGCGGCATCTTTATCAGTAACATTACGTAATCCAAAAGCCATGGTAATAAGATCAAAGCTATTATCTGCAAAAGGCAAAGATTCCGCATTCACTTGGGCAAAATCAACTAAGATACCTTCATTTAATAAACGTTCACGTCCCACTTTTAACATAGAAGCATTAATATCAGCTAAAATCACTTGCCCTTGAGAACCCACGATTTTTGAAAATTTAGCCGCTAAATCACCCGTACCCCCTGCCAAATCAAGAACAGTATTTCCTGCTTGTATACCCGATAATTGAATCGCAAAACGTTTCCATAAGCGATGTATCCCAAGAGACATGACATCATTCATCAGATCATAACGACTGGCTACTGAATCAAATACCTCAGTGACACGGTGAACTTTTTCTTCTACTGGAACTTGAGTAAAACCAAAATGTGTCGTAGTCATATTATGAAACCTGTCCATTAAATATCCCCTTCACAATGAAGGGGGAGCGGTAAATGCGTTAATTAAAAACTACTGGGCGCACGTTTTTTCCCTGCTTTTTCCATTTTATCTAAATATTCTTGCCATAACTTCTCATGATTGTCAGCAATATGATACAACCACTCCCAAGAATAGATCCCGGTATCATGTCCATCATCAAAAAACAGACAAATGGCATAATTGCCAACAGCCTCTATTTTTTCAATGTTGACATCCGCTTTACCTACTTGTAAGGTTTCCTCACCTGGACCATGCCCTTGCACCTCAGCAGACGGTGAATAGACGCGTAAATATTCACAACTTAATTCTGAATGTTTACCATTATCAAAAGTGAGATTTAAAACCCGTTCTTTTTTATGTAAAACAATTTCTGTTGGTATGACCATAATATTATTACCCTATTGAATTAAAGAATATATCGGCTCAAATCCTGATTATTGACCAATTCAGCCAAATGCTGATTCACATAGTCCACATTAATTTCCAAGGTCTCGCCATTCTGTTCGGAGGCTTCAAAAGAGATTTCTTCGACCAAACGCTCCATGACAGTATGTAAACGACGTGCTCCAATATTTTCGGTGCGTTCATTCACTTGCCACGCCATTTCAGCAATCTGTTTGATGCTTTCTTCAGAAAAGTTAATATTGACCCCTTCTGTTTTCATCAATGCGATATATTGTTCTGTTAAACTGGCATCAGGTTCGGTCAAAATACGTACAAAATCTGCTGCATTTAACGCATCCAGTTCAACACGAATGGGCAAACGCCCTTGTAACTCAGGGATTAAATCTGATGGTTTGGCTAAATGAAATGCACCCGATGCGATAAATAAAATATGATCCGTTTTAACCATACCGTATTTAGTGGTAATTGTGCTGCCTTCAACTAAAGGTAATAAATCACGTTGTACCCCTTCACGTGACACATCAGCCCCTGACGTTTCAGAACGATTAGTCACCTTGTCAATTTCATCTAAAAATACAATCCCATTTTGTTCAACACGTTCTACTGCTTGTGCTTTCAATTCATCTTCATTAACCAAGCGCCCCGCTTCTTCTTCATGTAATAACTTTTTGGCTTCTTTGATACGTATTTTACGATTTTTGGTGCGATTTCCAGCCATATTTTGAAACATGCCTTGTAATTGGCTGGTCATTTCTTCCATACCCGGTGGAGCCATAATCTCAACACCAATACGAGATTCACTTAAATCAATTTCAATTTCTCGATCATCTAATTTACCTTCACGTAACATCTTTCTAAAGGTTTGACGTGTTGACGAAGGATCCTCAGAATCCGAATCAAAACGACTGGTATTATCCCGCGGTGGCGTTAATAAGGCATCTAAAATCCGTTCTTCAGCAGCATTGGTAGCCTGAATCTCTACCTTACTCATCGCATCTTCACGATTCATTTTCACCGCCATATCAACTAAATCTCGAATAATCGACTCCACATCACGCCCCACATAACCGACTTCAGTAAATTTAGTCGCCTCAACTTTAATAAAAGGCGCATTGGCTAATTTAGCCAAACGTCGTGCAATTTCTGTTTTGCCTACACCAGTGGGACCAATCATCAAAATATTTTTGGGTGTAATCTCGTTACGTAATATTGGCTCAATTTGCATCCGTCTCCAACGATTACGCAATGCAATCGCAACTGCTCGTTTAGCAGCGTTTTGCCCAATAATATGTTTATCTAATTCGCTAACAATTTCTTTAGGAGTCATTTCACTCATGTTTTTACATCACCTTCAGTCTCTTGTAGACTTTCAATGGTCAAGTTATGATTGGTATAAATACAAATATCGGCTGCAATATGTAAGGATTTCTCAACAATTTCTGTTGCACTTAATGGCGTCGCATTCAACAAAGCCAATGCAGCAGCTTGCGCATAAGGTCCACCTGATCCTATCGCCATTAAACTGTTTTCAGGCTCGATCACATCACCCGTACCTGAAATAATTAAAGAGACTGTTTTATCAGCAACGACAAGAAGGGCTTCTAAACGTCTTAACATACGATCAGTACGCCAATCTTTTGCCAATTCAACTGCAGCACGTGTTAAATGACCTTGATGTTTTTCTAATTTACCTTCAAACCTTTCAAATAAGGTAAACGCATCTGCAGTACTGCCTGCAAATCCTGCAATCACTTTATTATGATATAATCGGCGTACTTTACGCGCGTTATGTTTCATCACCGTATTGCCAAAAGAAACTTGTCCGTCACCGCCGATTACCACCATCTCATTACGGCGTACTGATAAAATGGTCGTTCCTCGAATTTTTTCCACAAGTTTTTCACCCTCCCTATAAAATGATATAACACATTATAGCAAATAATAAGAGGTACTTTATGTATTACACGGGTGGTTCTGCGCTTTCAACATTTCGTCGTGAAAAACTGTTTAAAATCGTACCCACGACACTGGATGCTCACTATGTATATTTTGTTGATTTAGCACGTACATTGTCAGAAAGTGAAGAAAAACAATTACGAGCTTTATTACCCAATCACAGTACAACACAGTTGCATTTACAAAAGGGGACATATTTTTTAGTCATCCCCCGTACACTATCACCTTGGTCTTCTAAAGCGACAGATATTGCAACCGTGTGTGGTTTATCAGCAGTAAAACGAATAGAACGTGGCGTTGTATGGCATACCCATACGTCACAACTCATCCCCTTTATTCATGATCGCATGACAGAACAGCTGTTGTCAGACTTTACACAAGCAGAATCGACGCTGTTTAGTGTCTCTAAACCACGTGTTAATTTTTTAACACCTGACAAACAAGGCTTGATCACCGCCAATAAAGAATATGGCTTAGCCTTATCAGCAGGTGAAATGGATTATTTAGTCACCGCTTTAAAACGTTATCCGACATTGGTTGAATTAATGATGTTTGCTCAAGCCAATTCTGAACATTGTCGCCATAAAATTTTTAATGCAGATTGGGTGATTGATGGACAAAAGCAAACGATGTCATTATTTCAAATGATACGTCATACCCATGAACAATATCCCGGAAACGTACTGTCAGCGTATCATGACAATTCTGCTGTCATGAAAGGCGATAAAGACACCGCAATTTTGATGAAAGTTGAAACACACAATCATCCTACCGCTATTTCTCCTTTTCCAGGGGCAGCCACGGGCTCAGGCGGTGAAATTCGTGATGAGGGGGCGACAGGACGGGGATCTAAGCCTAAAGCAGGTTTAATAGGTTTTTCCGTGTCACACTTACGTATCCCTAATGCACTTCAAGCATGGGAAACCCCTTATGATACGCCTGAACGTATGGCGACTGCCTTGCAAATCATGTTAGAAGCCCCTATTGGTGCGAGTGCATTTAACAATGAATTTGGTCGACCCGCAATATGTGGTTATTTTCGCAGTTTTGAAATGGATGTGAATGGACGGCGACGTGGTTATCATAAACCTATTATGTTGGCAGGTGGAACGGGTAGTATTCGTCCCAGTCACATTCAAAAAAATAAAATTCCGCCTGAAAGCCTATTAATCGTTTTAGGCGGACCTGCTATGTTAATTGGCTTAGGAGGAGGGGCAGCCTCATCAATGGCCTCGGGACACAGTAGTAGTGAATTAGATTTTGCCTCAGTACAACGCGGAAATCCTGAAATGCAACGACGGTGTCAAGAAGTCATAGATGCATGTTGGCGCATGGGCACTGATAATCCTATTATTTCTATCCATGATGTCGGGGCTGGCGGATTGTCTAATGCCTTACCCGAATTAATTAAAGATGGCGGTTGTGGGGGAAAAATTGTATTAAGTGCTATTCCTTCTGCTGATCCTAGCCTATCCCCCATGGAAATTTGGTGTAATGAAGCACAAGAGCGTTACGTGCTCGCCATTGATAAAGCACACTTATCATTATTTACCAGTTTCACCGAGAGAGAACGGTGTCCTTATGCAGTGGTGGGGGAAACAACACAAGCCCAACATTTGTCTCTTTCTGATGATTTAATTGATATGCCCTTATCAGTCTTATTGGGTAATCCGCCTAAAATGTGTCGTGATGTCATATCATCAAAACACTTAATGCCACC